>MVQS01000253.1 GCA_002067855.1 Syntrophaceae bacterium PtaB.Bin038 | reverse complement strand
CCCCGCGCCGGTGAAGACGGACGGAAAGAACGTGGCGAGCGCCGAGTACAGGTAGGCCGACAGGGCCCCGATGGAGACGAGCGTGTTCATGTCGGAGGTCTTCTGCCGGAGCGCCTTCAGCGCCCCCGTGTGGAATCGGCTCCCCACCCAGAAGACGACGGGCGTCGTCAGGACGAAGAGCAGGTAGAGCATGGACTGCCGGGGGATTGCGTACAGGAAGGGGAACCACTCCTGCATCGTGCCCATGAAGATGACGACGCTCAGGAGGATGCCGGTTGTGAACTTGATCGTGAGTTCCCGGATCTCCCGCTCGCGGGCCTGCTCGAGGGGATCCTCGCGCGTCGTGTCGACGAGGCCCAGGTACTCGTAGCCCGCCTCCGTGACGGCCCTGCGCAGCGCGTCCGGCCCGCCCCACTCCGGGCCGTGGGTCACCGTCCCCCGCCCCGTGGCCAGGTTGACGGCGGCCTCCTCGACGCCGGGGACTTCCTTCAGGGCACGCTCGACCCTGCGCACGCAGGCCGCGCAGGTCATCCCCCCGATGGACACGGTTGCCTTCTGCCGGGGGCCGCCGCCCGCCGGTTCCCGCGAGACGACCTCGTAGCCAAGTTCCCGGATCGCGTCGGCCATGCCGTCCACGTCCGCGACGCCGGGGTCGTACTCCACGAGGGCCTTGCCCGTGGCGAAGTTCACCGAGGCGCCCTTCACTCCCGGCAGGGCCTTGAGGCCCTCCTCCACGCGCCGCACGCAGGCGGCGCAGGACATACCGGCAACCCCGAGGGCGATCTTCTCAGGCAACGTCGAACCCCGCCTTCCGGATCCGCTCCGCGATGACGGCCCTGTCAACGGGCCGGGTCTCCTCGAAGGTCGCCTCCCCCCTGTCGAGATCCACCCTCACGTTCCGAACCCCGTCGATGCCGCTCAGGGCCTTCGTAACGGCCATGACGCAATGGCTGCAGGACATCCCCTTGATCTGAATGGTGGGCATGCGGTTCTCCTTTTGTCGATCCGTTTGGGCTATTATAAGCACGGGCACCGGCGATTCCAAACACAAATCCTTTGCTCCGGCGGACGGTTATGGTACAACTACCCGCAAAGGCCCATCCACGCAGGGAGAGTCCGCCCCATGCTCAAGCACCTGGAAAAGCTGGAAAGCATCGTCATCCGGGCGCTGGTCGTCCTGATGGCCCTGGTCGTCCTGTTCGCCTCTCTCGATCTGGCGTGGATCATCGCCAAGGATCTCTCGACGCCGCCCTACCTGCTCTTCGACGTGAACCGCCTGCTCGAGATCTTCGGCATGTTCCTCCTTGTCCTCATCGGGATCGAGCTCCTGGAGTCGATCCGGATGTACCTGGACCATCGGCTCGTCCACGTCGAGGTGGTCATGACGGTGGCGATGATCGCGATCGCCCGCAAGGTCATCATCCTCGACGTGAAGGAACTCGACGGGCTCAAGCTCATCGGGATCGGCGTGATCATCGTCGCCCTGGCCGGCGGGTACGTCTATATCCAAAGGGCATGGTTGCTACCGGGACGGCAGCATCTGCATTCCCGAAAGGCACCCGGAGTAAATCCGCTTTGAAACGGCACGGATTTCGGTTATAGTGGCCGCTCATCCGGGCCCGGCGGGGCCGCGGGGAAGCGCGAACAATCCACGAGGAGGCAAGAGGGGAACATGATCTACAACGAAGAATTCGAGACGTTGCCGCGCGAGGCGCTGGAGGCCCTGCAGGTCAAGAGGCTCCAGCAGGCGGTCCAGCGCGTCTACCACACCGTGGGCTTCTACAAGCGCAGCTTCGACAACGCCGGCGTCAAGCCCGACGACATCCGATCCCTCGACGACCTGAGGCGGCTCCCCTTCACGACCAAGCAGGACCTGCGGGACAACTACCCCTACGGCCTCTTCGCCGTGCCCATGTCGAGCGTGGTCCGGGTCCACGCCTCCTCGGGCACGACGGGCCGCTCCACCGTCGTGGGGTACACGAGGCGCGACATCGACACCTGGTCCGAGCTCATGGCCCGGTGCTTCGTCATGGCGGGCCTCACGAAGAACGACATCATCCACAACGCCTACGGCTACGGCCTGTTCACCGGCGGCCTCGGGGCCCACTACGGGGCCGAGCGGCTCGGCGCGAGCGTCATCCCCATCTCGGGCGGCAACACGAAGCGCCAGATCATGATCCTCCAGGACTTCGGCCCCACCGCCATCTGCGCAACCCCCTCCTACACGCTCTACCTGGCCGAGCAGGGCGAGGAGATGGGCGTCGACATGCGCTCCCTGAAGCTGCGCGTGGGCGTGCTCGGCGCCGAGCCCTGGAGCGAGAAGATGCGCGGGCAGATCGAGGACAAGCTCGACATCACGGCCCTCGACATCTACGGGCTCTCGGAGGTCATGGGGCCCGGTGTGGCCATGGAGTGCCTCGAGGCCAAGCAGGGGCTCCACATCTTCGAGGACCACTTCATCGCCGAGATCATCGACCCCGAGACGGGCGAGGTCCTCCCCGAGGGGGAAACGGGCGAACTGGTCTTCACCACGGTCACCAAGGAGGCCTTCCCGCTGATCCGCTACCGGACGCGGGACGTCTCCCGCCTGGTCAAGGCGCCCTGCCGGTGCGGCCGCACGCTCGTCCGCATGGACCGCGTCACGGGCCGCAGCGACGACATGATCATCGTCCGCGGCGTCAACGTCTACCCCTCCCAGATCGAGGGAGTGCTGCTCAACATCCCGGGCATCGAGCCCCACTACATGCTCATCGTGGACCGCGAGGGCAACCTCGACACCCTGGAGGTGCAGGTCGAGGTGGGCGAGAAGGTCTTCGCCGAGACGGGCGAGGTGAAGGTCCTCCAGGAGCTCAGCCGGCGGATCACGAAGGACATCAAGGACTACCTGGGCGTCTCGACCAAGGTGAAGCTCGTGGAGCCCAAGACGATCCAGCGCTTCGAGGGCAAGGCGAAGCGCGTCATCGACAAGCGTACCATCTGAGACCGCACAAAGGGGGTGCACCCATGAACAAGGTCGAGCAGATATCCATCTTTCTGGAGAACAAGCCGGGCGGGCTGGAGTTCGTCACGCGGGTCCTGAAGGATGCGGGCATCAACATCCGCGCCCTGTCGCTCGCCGACACCTCCGACTTCGGCGTGCTGCGCCTGATCGTCAACGACGCGGAGAAGGCCAAGCAGGTGCTCAAGGACAACGGGTTCACCGTGGGGCGCACGAGCGTGGTGGCCGTGCTGGTCCCCGACCGGCCGGGCGGGCTCCACAGCATCCTCGAGGCCCTCTCGAAGGAAAACATCAACGTGGAATACATGTACGCCTTCGTGGAACGAAGCGGCGAGCATGCCATCATCATCTTCCGGTTCAACGCGACGGACCGCGCCATCGAGATCCTGACGAAGAGCGGGTTCACGGTCCTGCCGGGGGAGAAAGTATACAGCCTGTAGGCCGTATCCGGGGTTCAGGATCCCGGGTACAGGGGCGGGAGGAACAGGTCCCCCTTTTTCATTCCCCTTATATCAGGGGGGAAAGAGGGGGATTTTCCTTGAAGGGGGGAGGCATGAGCGAGAAGGTTTTCGAGGCCCTGCGCGGGCGTGCCAAGGACGAACCCTACGCGAGGCTGCTGGGCCTCGAGCTCGTGAGGGTCGAAGACGGTTACGCGCTGGTCCGGATGCCCTTCACGGAGAAGCACCGCAACATCCACGGCCGATGCCACGGCGGCGCGCTCTTCTCGCTCATCGACGAGGCCTTCCAGTTCGCCTCGAATTCCAGCGGCCGCATCGAGATCGCCCTCAACGTGGGCGTCTCCTACCTGAAGGCCCCGGGCGACGGCGACACCCTCGTGGCCGAGGCGAAACTCGTCAGCCGCTCCCGCCGGGTCAGCCATTTCCTCATCGAGGTCCGCAACGCCGCCGGCGATCTCCTCGCGTCCTGCCAGGCCACCGCCTACCGCCGCGACGACCCCCTGCCGTTTCTCTAGGTCCTCCTCTGCCCGGTTCTTCCCCGGGCGAAGGCCGCCAGTCCGGCGAGCCCCGCCAGCAGGAGCAGCGCCGCCGACGGCTCCGGGACGGCGTAGGGGCCGTCCGGCTCGTCCGCCGTCCAGCCGTTCGGCACGGCGTATCGGAAGACGACGACGGGCTGCACGATGCCGGGAAGCGTGATGGGAAGCTGCGTAATGGGACCCAGCGCGCCCGGCAGGGGCGAGAGCCCCTCCCCGCCGACCGTCGTGCCCGGCGGCGCCAGGGCGTCAATGCGCCGCAGCAGCACAGTGTCGTAATCGCGTCCGCCGATGCTGTAGCCCACGAGACTCCAGTAGCCGGCCGTGTAGCCCTCCGTAAGCTGCACGATCTCGAACGTCTTCGTCCCCGTCCAGTAGTCGTCCGAGTCGGAGACGGTCACCGCCCAGGCCCCGGACTGTGAGCTCGGCACGATATCCCAGAGGGTCACGGCGTGCCCGATGCCCAGGCTGAGGTAGAGCCCGTATCCCTGGCTGATGAGGGACCGGGCCTGGTCGATGAAGTCGACGGGATTCGCGGGCGTCTGGTAGAGCTGGACGATGACGGGAGGCAGGGGAAGGGCGCCTGCGACGCCGTAGTGCCACTGGAAGTAGGACCGGAAGGCCTCCGCGCCCGTGCCCCCCTGGTTGGGATAGCGTGCGAGAAACTCGTGGTAGACGTCGTACTCCTTCGCGTAGCCCCCGGAGGCGCTGTCGACGCCCCAGCCCGTGTAGGCCAGCACGTTCGACGCCGCGGCCGCCCAGCACATGGCCGAGTCGGTCGTGTCCGCGGGGTCGATGCCCGGCGGGATGCTCCAGTACTTGTTGACGTCCTCGTTGACGGCGGCGGCGGGGGACGACAGGATCAGGGGGACCAGGAGGCAGACGGCGGAAACGACGGCCCTCAAACGGTTCACAGCCGACATGGCGACCTCCTTTCGACGGTACCATTCGATGAAGCAAAAAAGATGCCTGACTTGTAACCTCCCGATTTGTTTTGGGATCGTGATAAAACGGGTGTGCTGCGGCCTGCGGCGTTCGTAAAGATTTCCGACGGCACAGCCCCCGCGTGCCCGCTGTATTCCCGAAACGATTTTTTTGTCGATGGGTTGGGCAGGGAAGCGGGATCGTAAAAAAACCTGACGCCGGCAACGCAAGGGCGCTTTACCGCCTCGCGCCGGGGTGTGGCCCGCCGGGAGAGGGGTCCCCAACCTGTCAACGTCCAGCCGGCCCGCTATCCCCTGCCGTATTTTCTTTTCAGGAACTGCTCCCCCGAGGTGGGGTAGAGGACATAGGTCAGGACGTCCTCCTCGGTGCGGGCCAGGTCGCCGAGCTTTCGCCGGGCCGCCTCCATCTCCGGCCTGAGGTGGTTGGCCGGCCGGTCCGTGATCCAGACCCCCTTCTCGTAGCCGCGCAGGGCCATCTCGCGGACCTTCGGGTCCACCGCGGCGGGCGTCTTTCCGTAGAGGCCGAAGAGAAGGTCGCGGAACTGGTTGCTGATCGTCTGGTAGCGTCCCGCCATCACGTTCATGACGGCCTGGGAGCCGACGATCTGGGAGGTGGGGGTCACCAGCGGCGGCATCCCCGCCTCCCGGCGGACCGCCTGGATCTCCCGCTGCACCGCCGGCAGCCGGTCCAGGGCGTTCATCTCCCTGAGCTGGCTGACGAGGTTGGAGGTCATCCCGCCGGGGATCTGGTGGGCGATCACGCTTTCGTCGATGAGGGACAGGCTGTTGGACGCGATGTGCTTTTCGTACCTCGGTGCCAGGGATTCCAGGTAGTGCCCGATGTCCAGGATCCGGGACATCTCGATCCCCGGGTCCCGTTCGGTGCCCTCCAGGGCGAGCAGCAGGGGCTCCACCGCCGGCATCGACGTCCGCATGGCGTAGGGGGCGACGCAGGTGTCCACGATGTCCACCCCGGCCTCGACGGCCTTGAGGCAGGTCATCGATGCCATGCCGCTCGTGTAGTGGGTGTGGAGGTGCAGGGGGACCCGGACGGCCTTCTTGAGCTCGGAGAACAGCGTGAACGCGTCATACGGCGCCAGGATGCCCGCCATGTCCTTGATGCAGATCGAATCGGCGCCCATCTCCTCCAGGGCCCGGGCCTTCGAGACGTAATAGGGCAGGTTGAAGACCTCGCCGCCCAGGCGCCGCTCCGTCAGAGAGTAGACGACGGCGCCCTCGAAGTGCTTGCCGTTGGCCCGGATGCGGGCGGCGCCGGTCTCGAGGTTCCGCAGGTCGTTGAGCGCGTCGAAGACGCGGAAGACGTCGATCCCGATCTCGCAGGCTTGGTCGACGAAGGCACGGACGACGTCGTCGGCGTAGTGCCGGTAGCCGACGAGGTTCTGGCCGCGCAGCAGCATGGCGAAGGGGGTCTTTTTCATGTGCCGCTTCAGGATGCGCGGCCGCTCCCAGGGGTCCTCGTTCAGGAACCGGTGCATCGTGTCGAACGTGGCGCCCCCCCAGACCTCCACCGCCCAGAACCCGACCTCGTCCATCCTCTCGGCGATGGGGATCATGTCCTCCGTGGTCATCCGCGTCGCGAAAATGGACTGGTGGCCGTCTCGGAAGGTGTTGTCCTGGAACTTCACCGGGCCCATGGGCTTCTCCCGTTCCTGCGGGTCAGGTATCGTTGATCGCGTCGATCAGGCTCCGGAGCCGTCCGAAGTCCCTCCGGTTGAAATCGATCACGAGCCGGGGTCGGTCCACCTCGTCGGCGTCCTCCCGCTCCTCGTCCAGCGGCCCGGAGGGCGCGATGCGGCCCCCGGGCAGGAGGAGGTCGCGGAACCGGCCCTCCAGCGCCGCGATCTCGCCGTCGGCCAGGGGGGAGGTAAGCCGGATCACCAGCTGCCCCCGCACGTACCGCAGGCTGTGGTAGCGGCGGTAGAACCGCCGGATCCGCTCCACGGCTTCCTCCGCGGAGGACACCCGCTCGAAGAGCGCCATGTCCGACGGGCAGATGTAGCGGTGCGGCAGGAGCTCCTCCTCGAGGAACCGGGTCACGCGGGCCCAGTAGGACGAGCCCGGGGTCTCGACGAGCACGAGCGGCATGGGGTTGCGCTTGCCCGTCTGCACGAGGGTGAGCGCCTCCATCGCCTCGTCGAGCGTTCCGAAGCCGCCCGGGAAGAGCGCCACGGCGTCCGACTCCTTCAGGAAGGCGACCTTGCGGTTGAAGAAGTACTTGTAGTTGATGGACCGCGGGTTGCCCTCGATCACGGGGTTGGGCTTCTCCTCGAAAGGGAGTCGGATGTTCACGCCGAAGGAGTGCTCGGGCCCGGCGCCCTCGTTGACGGCCGCCATGATGCCGCCCCCGCCGCCGGTGATCACCATGTAGCCGGCCTCGGCGAGCCGCCTGCCGAAGAGCTTCGCCGTCGCGTACGCCGGGTCGTCGGGCAGGGTGCGCGCCGAGCCGAACACCGTCACCTTGCGCACGCCGCGGTAGGGCGCGAAGACCTTGGTGGTGAACCGCATCTCCTTGAGCGTCGAGTTCATGAGCTTCAGATCGGCGCTCTCGTCGCTCTCCTGCCCGGCCTTGAGCGCCGCGATGATCATCTCGCGCACGTACTCGGGCTTGCGGATGCCCCCCGCCGTATCCAGCAGGGTGTCGATCAGCCCGTCCAGGGGGCCGTTGGTTCGGGTGAAGTTGATTTTCATGATGGCTCCGGGTTCCCTGTGCTTGTCCTTCCGCGGTCTGCGGCCCTCAGCCTCCGGCGGCGGCCTCGAGGGCCTCGTCGAGGATCGAGAGGGCCACCTCGGCCTCGCCGGGCGTGATGTTGAGGGCCGGGCAGAGGCGGATCACCTTCGCCTGGATCAGGTTGAGGATCATCCCCC
>MVQS01000252.1 GCA_002067855.1 Syntrophaceae bacterium PtaB.Bin038 | reverse complement strand
CCCCCCGGCCCCGCCCCTGCTCCTTTGCCTCCCTGCTGGCGGGAGCCCCATGCGGTAAACGCACCCCCCACCATCGCCACGGCCTCATGCGCAACTTCCCGCGGTCCTTCGTGCGCGGCAACACCCACCTGGAGAAGCTCTACTTCAGGGGAACCGGCGGCCAGATGGTGCCGTTCGGCTCGGTGGCCGCGGGCCACTGGCGACAGGGGTCGCCGCAGCTCGAACGGTACAACAGCTTTCCCTCGCTAAACATCTGGGGCGAGGCTGCGCCGGGCCGCAGCTCGGGCGAGGCCATGGATGCCATGGAAGAGATCGCCCCGCGGCTTCCCAAGGGAATCGGCTTCGACTGGACCGGCATTTCCTACCAGGAACGCATGAGCACGTCCCAGGCGCCGATGCTCTACGCGTTCTCCATCCTGGTCATCTTCCTGTTCCTGGCGGCTTTGTACGAAAGCTGGACCATCCCGGTATCGATCATGCTGGCCCTGCCCCTGGGGGTCATCGGCGGTGCCGTCGCCTCGCACCTGCGCGGCCTGCCCAACGATGTCTACTTCCAAATCGGCCTGCTCACCGTCCTGGGCCTGACGACCAAGAATGCCATCCTCATCGTGCAGTTCGCCCAGGACAAGATGCGCTCGGGCATGGGCGTGGTGGCGGCCACCCTGGAAGGAGCCCGTTTACGGCTGCGCCCCATCGTCATGACCTCCATGGCCTTCGGCTTCGGGGTGCTGCCCCTGGCCACGGTCGGCGGCGCCGGGGCCGGCGCCCAGAAGGCCATCGGCACCTGCGTGCTGGGGGGCATGGTGACGGCCACCTTCCTGGCCATCTTCTTCATCCCCCTGTTCTACGTGGTGGTGGTTCGGCTGTTCGGCCGGAAGGGCCCCGGCCCGGAAGAGCCGTAACAAGACGGCCGCGCGGCCGGCAAGGTAAACGATGGGATCGGCCGGCGGGCGATGCGCCCGCCGGCCGGCGATTCACGACTTCACCGCCAGGTCGAAGCGGTCGAGGCTCATCACCTTGTTCCAAGCCGCGACAAAGTCGTCGAGGAATTTTTCCTGGCCGTCTTCGGCAGCGTAGACCTCGGCGATGGCGCGCAACTGGGCGTTGTGGCCGAAGACCAGGTCGACCCGCGTGGCCGTCCACTGCACCTCGCCGGTCTTTCGGTCGCGACCCTCGAACAGCTCGCCGTCGTCCGAAACCGGGTGCCACTGCGTGCCCATGTCGAGCAGGTTGACGAAAAAGTCATGGGTCAACTGCTCGGGCCGCCGGGTCAGCACGCCGTGGGGCGAACCGCCGAAGTTGGCGTTGAGCACCCGCATGCCGCCGACGAGCACGGTCATCTCCGGGGCGGTCAGGGTCAGCAGCTGCGCCTTGTCGATGAGCAGGTGCTCTGAGCCGATGCTGTACTTGCCCTTGAGGTAGTTGCGGAACCCATCGTATTTCGGCTCCAGCACGGCGAAGGCGTCCACATCGGTCTGCTCCGGCAGCGCGTCCGTGCGCCCGGGGGTGAAGGGCACCGTCACCTGGAACCCGGCGTTTTTCGCCGCCTGCTCGATGGCGGCGCAACCGCCCAGCACGATCAGGTCGGCCAGGGAGACCTTCTTGCCGCCGGCGGCCTGGGCGTTGAAGTCGCTGCGGATGCCTTCGAGCACCCCCAGCACCTCGGCCAGCTGGTCAGGCATGTTCACTTCCCAGTCCTTCTGCGGGGCGAGCCGAATGCGGGCGCCGTTGGCGCCGCCGCGCTTGTCCGAGCCGCGGAAGGTGGCGGCCGACGACCAGGCGGTGTAGACGAGCTTGGAAACGGGCAGGCCGGAAGAGAGGATCCTGGCCTTGAGCGCGGCGATGTCGCCGGCGTCGATCAGGGGATGGTCGACGGCGGGAATGGGATCTTGCCAGATAAACTCCTCTGCCGGAACGTCTGGGCCCAGGTAGCGGGTGCGCGGCCCCATGTCCCGGTGGACAAGCTTGAACCAGGCCCGCGCGAAGGCGTCGGCGAATTCCTCCGGGTGCTCCATGAAGCGGCGCGAGATCTTTTCGTAGGCCGGATCGAAACGCAGGGAGAGGTCGGTTGTCAGCATGGTCGGCGGGTGCTTCTTGTTCGGGTCGTGGGCATCGGGCACCACCTCCGGCGCCCCCTTGGCGACCCACTGGTGGGCCCCCGCCGGACTCTTGGTCAGCTCCCACTCGTACTTGAACAGGTTGAAGAAGAAGTTGTTGCTCCACTTGGTGGGCGTGACGGTCCAGGTGACCTCCAGGCCGCTGGTGATCGTATCTGCGCCCTTGCCGCTGCCGAAGCTGCTCTTCCAGCCCAGCCCCTGTTCCTCGATGGGCGCCGCCTCGGGCTCCGGGCCCAGGTGGGAAGCCGGTCCGGCGCCGTGGCACTTGCCGAAGGTGTGGCCGCCGGCGATCAGGGCCACGGTTTCCTCGTCGTTCATCCCCATGCGGGCGAAGGTTTCGCGGATGTCCTTGGCTGCGGCGACCGGGTCGGGATTGCCTCCGGGGCCCTCGGGGTTGACGTAGATCAGCCCCATCTGCACGGCGGCCAGGGGATTTTCCAGGTCCCCTGCGGCCGAGTGCCGCTTGTCCTCGAGCCATTGCCCCTCCGAGCCCCAGTACACGCTCTCGTCGGGCTCCCACCAGTCCTCGCGCCCGCCGCCGAATCCGAGCACCGGGGCACCCATGGACTCCAGGGCCACGTTGCCGGCCAGGATCAACAGGTCGGCCCAGGAGATCTTCCGGCCGTATTTCTTCTTGATCGGCCAGAGCAGCCGGCGCGCCTTGTCGAGGTTGACGTTGTCCGGCCAGCTGTTCAGGGGCGCAAAGCGCTGCTGGCCGCTGCCGGCGCCGCCCCGGCCGTCGCCGATGCGGTAGGTGCCGGCGCTGTGCCACGCCATGCGGATGAACAACCCGCCGTAGTGGCCGAAATCCGCCGGCCACCACGCCTGGGAGTCGGTCATCAACTCCCGCAGGTCCTTCTTGACCGCTTCCAGGTCCAGGGACTTGAACGCCTCGGCATAGTTGAACGATTCACCCATGGGGTTGGCCCGGGGCGAATTCTGGTGGAGGATCTTCAGGTTGAGCTGGTTCGGCCACCATTGCCGGTTGCCGGTGCCCTGGGGACCGGTCCGGACAGCGGAGCCATCGTCAGGGCGGGGCTTGTCCTTCTCGTTCATGTCGTCACTCCTTTTGGGTCTTGCTTGGCTTGGGTCTCGGTTGGCCCGGTCAAGTCAATAGGAACTTCCATCCACGAAAGAGGCCTCCTGACCGATTTTGCCCAGGGGTAGAAGAGCATGTCAACAGGTTTTTTCGACGCGAGGGAAGGGCTGGGAACCGAGGGGATTGGTGAAAGTAGGCGCACCGGTGCCGTGCCGGGCCCCGGGATGTCTTGGCGATGGTGACGCCCCCCGAGGACTCGGGCGGTGGGTCGAGGCGGTGGCGTCTTGTAGGGCCGGCAAGGCCGCAAGGGTCACCCGTCCTTTTGGCGCGGATGAGCGAAGACCGCCAGAGCGTCACGGCGGGGCACGGGTGGAGGGGTAGCGGGGATCGGAACGGTACCGAACCGTGTTTGGTTGTTGCCCCTCGTTAGTCATGAACGGGTCCGGCTCAAGACACCGGACGGGCCCAAGCGGGGGCGGGTCCGCGGGTAGGTGGAGGTGGTCCAGGATCTTCCGTACGACGCCCGGGTCGGTCAGGAATGCGATGATGAGCATGGGCGTGGAGCAACGCGGGCACTTCAGGGCATCGACGTCCAGCACCCGCCGGAGTAGTTGAGCCCAGGTAGAGCGATGTCGTCGAGGCGGTGGGTCCTGGATCGCCGTCGCAGTCGGACGGGGGTCACCCCCGGGGATCTTTGGGGATGGCTTTGGCGACCCGGAGTCGCCCGCAACCTCGACAGGGACCCTTGGTGTGGGCTTGGGTAGGAGGGTCCGGAACCTGGAGCGATTGGCGAAGACCCCATGATAACGGACGAGGTTCCCGTAGGGACGGGGTATCAGTGCAACGAGTCGTTTCAGGAATTGGACTGGCTCGAAGACGACCTCGGTCCTGCCGCCTGGACCGGGCCAGGGTCGGAGGAGACGGAGGAGGACGTTTCCCTCCGGGTCCAGAGAGAGGCGGTCGTTCGAAAACGGCGCTCGGAGGCCGTAGCGGCAAAGTTGTTCCAGACCTTCTCGATCCGACGCCTCAACAGTGCGACCGGCGTGAAGTGAAAATCCGTCCACGCGAGCACAGAGGTGTTTTTCTTCGGGGCGTTGGACCTGGACGTTGTCGTCGGGTATGGTTGAACGGGGCAAACGGAGGGAATCGGCCGCGGCCGCATGGATGTGGGCCAGGTCATCGTCGGGCCAAGGGGGATGGTCTTCAGCCTGCTCGAATCGCCTGCGGGCGATGTCGCCGAGGCGTTTGGACAAGCGGGAGGTGAGGTCTTGGATGTCCTTGTCGGTCGGCGGTGGGAGGGGGAAGAAGGTCATGGGGCCGTCGGGACTCGGGACGAATAGGCCGTCGGGAAGGACCGAATGGAAATGGGGATTTTGGGTTTGCGATACCACCGAAGCGCTGGACGAACGTCACGCAACCGCATTGGCCGTGCCGGATTCCGAGTCTTCGTCCCCGCAACCTCTGCCAGGCGAAGAGGGTCCTTATGAAAGCCTGGAGCATGTCCGCCAGTATGGCGGAGTCCGTGGCCAGGAGAAAGCGCAGGGGGAAGGGAAAGGTCAGGACCCACTGGCGGTAAGGGGCCTCGGGAAGGACCCGGTCCACCAAGTCCGCGGCGATTTCGGCGGTGCGTCGCGCCCAACAAGATGGGCATAGCCGGCCCTTGCAACTGAACGGGACGAGCCGGTCGTACCCGCACTCGGGGCACCGGACCCGGGCGAAGCCGTGTGCGAGGATCCCGCACCGCAAGAAGCGGCGGAACTCGTGCTCGATGAACCTGGGATATCCGAGACCTACGTCGTTGCGCCGGCGGGCCTCGTCGAGCAGGGTCTCGAGATGTTGTCGGACCACCTCGTACAGGGCGGTTTTCTCGCTTTCCCGCGGGCGATATTGGCGAGGCAGCGGCGCACCGGCCGCACCTGGCTCCCGCTCGTAGGCGAAGGATGGAAGTTCCGAGTGGGATGGTCCCCGATGTCGGCAGGCGGACATCGCCCCGGTCCTGAAAGTGACCCGGACGGATCTATCGGGGATCGGGGTGAAAACGTTTCACCGCGATGCGGTCGAGCGAGGGAAGGCCCTGGACCCGCCTCGCTGAAGTGGGGCGAACGTGGTCCTGACCGGGAACATGGGCGAGCGGGCACGCGTTATCCTGCACCCGAACGAGCTCGGGGCGCGTCAGCGCCTCGGGAAGCGGCGCGGCGTCCCGAGGTCCAGCCCGAGCCCGCAGGGACAGCGCGTGGGGACCGTCCGGGGCCGCGATGACGAAGGTCCGATCCACGGTGGAGGGTTCGCGCGTGGACAGTGCTTGCGGCGGCTCGGAATCGAGGCGCCATTCGATGCGGCCGCCCCTCGGGTGCGCCAGGTAGAACGAGGGCTTCTTCATCTCGCGGCTCAAGTCCAACGCAAACCCGCTCATCGTGGCCCAGAACCGCAAGTGGCGCGGCCAGAGCAGGCCGTCGCCATTCGGGCATTCCCGTCGAGGTCGTCGACGAGGAGATCTACTACCGACCTCCGAGCATGATGATCGCGACCGTCGACAAGTTCGCGATGATGGCATGGCGACCGGAAGTCCGTACGCTCTTCGGCCGAGCGAGAGAGGAGTGCGGCCGGCATGGATTGCTCTGGCCCGGGCACGACTGCGAGACCGGTCACCGGGCGCGGAAGCCGCATCCGGCGGCGAAGGTGACGCCCGTGCGCTCGGTGCGTCCGCCGGACCTGATCATCCAGGACGAGTTCCACCTCATCAGCGGCCCCCTGGGGACGATGGTCGGACTGTATGAGAGTGCCGTCGATGACCTCTGCAGTTGGGACTTCGGGGCGACGAAGGTTCGTCCCAAGATCGTAGCCTCGACCGCGACCGCCCGACGTGCAGGGGACCAGGTGAGGAACGTCTTCATGCGGAGGCTCGCGCTCTTCCCGCCGAAGGCGCTCGACGTCGAGAACGACTTCTTCTCGGTGCAGCGCCCCATCGCGACCAGGCCCGGCCGATGCTACGTAGGAGTCTGCGCACCTGGCAGTTCGCGACCCGCAATGCTGATCCGGACCTACACCGCGATCCTCACGGCGGCGCAGGCCTTGTTCGACAGCTTCGGTCCGGTCGCCGACCCGTACATGACCCTCGTAGGGTACTTCAACTCGCTCCGAGAG
>MVQS01000251.1 GCA_002067855.1 Syntrophaceae bacterium PtaB.Bin038 | reverse complement strand
AGACATTGCACGGGGCGCCCACCGGGACGTAGAGCAGCCCGTCGGGACCGAAGGCGATGTACTTCCAGCCGTGGTGACGGTCCTTCGGGAATGCCTCGCTCACGACCACGGGCTTCGGGGGGTTGCGGAGGCGCTCGGCGATGCCGTCGAACCTCAGGATGCGGCTCACCTCGGCCACGTAGAGGGCGCCGTTGCGGTACGCCACCCCGTTGGGCATATTGAGACCGCGGGCGATCGTGAGGACCTCGTCGGCCTTCTGGTCTTCGTCCCTGTCGAGGACGGCGTAGACTTTCCCTTCATTCCTCGTCCCGACGAAGAGCACCCCTTGGGGCCCGAGCGCCATGGAACGGGCGCCCTCGATTCCCGTGGCGTAGAGATCGATCCGGAAGCCGGGCGGCAGCTTGATCTTTTCGAGCGCGGGCCCCGGCGCCTTGATCGTCGGCATGATCGCGGGGAATACGGGCAGGACGCAGAGCAGCAGCCGCGAGGGCCGCAGCCTCGGGATCAGCATGGGAGTCCTCGACCGGTACTCCCGGTAGGGCTCTCCCAGCCTCCGTTCCAGCTCGGGCTCTTCGATGAGCTTGAACTCGAGCAGCGCCGCGGCGATGAACAGCGGGGTGAAGACGCAGGTGAGCGACCACGACCGCATCAGGACCCCGAGACCCAGGAGCATGAGGAACACGCCCCCCAGCATGGGGTTGCGGACGTGGCGGTAGGGGCCCTCCTGGATCAAGCGTGGCGGCGGGTCGAGCGGGATGGGGGTCCCTTTCGCCCGCAGGAACTGCGCGGCGGACCAGACCCACAGGGCCCCGCCCGCGCCCAGCAGGGTCAGGGCGAAAAGCAGCGAGGTGGGCCGTGACCCCAGCGGCGGAAGCGCGAGGAGGCGGTCGGAGGCAAGCGCGGCTGCGATCACGAGCAGGATCACGCCGAGGAAGAAGGCGCCGCCCAGGGGGGCGAGCCGCTTGCGGACGGAAGCGGGTGCCGTGGCCGACCGGTAGATGAAGTCGATGATGGATTGCCGCAGGGATCTCATGGGGGAAGCCGCTCCCGGACATGTGGAAACCGCGCACGATCCCTTATAGCACAGGCGGGTGCGGGGAGAAAAGAAGTTCGAAGGGCAGGGCCCGGGAACGGCTCAGGCGAGGATGTCGAGCCGCGTCCCCTGCATCTCATCTTCCGTCCGGATCGTCTTCCCGTCGGCGGCGAAGGCCTGACGGGTCGTGATCAGCTCGACGAGTTCCTTCTCCGCGGAGACGTTCGACATCTCGCGGCCTTCCCCGGGGACCCCGTCGGGGGGCAGGGGGGTGCCCGGCGTCTCGACGCGTGTGAGGGTGACCCTCACCCCCGCCGGCGCCGTCTCCTCGAAAGAGGCCCTGGTTTTCTTGAAGTCCCGCGTGCCGGCGTTGGCGAGATTGTTCGCCGTGACGTCGAGCTTCGCGAGGTTTGCCCTCAGGGCCGAAAGGGCCGTGTGGATCGCCTCCGACATGCCGGAACCCCCGTGTCGTCCTTCATACTGCCTATCGGCGGCGGCAGGGCGAACTTGAGGGTTCAGCACTCTTCCCAGTCGGCCAGGCAGGCCGGGCATGCGCCTTCCTTCGCCCGGTCCCAGTCCGGCCATCCCGTCTCGCGCTTCGTGACGGCATGGGCCGCATCCTCGGCGGTCCTGAACGAGGCGAGCCAGAAACCCCCGATGCAGAGCTTGACCATCTCCCCGTCCGCCTCGTCGGGCTCGATCGTGAAGGTGCCGGCCGGCGTTCTCAGGATGTACGTCATGTTGCCCCCCTTCTTTCGCTTCGTATCCGGGAGCCCCCTTCTATCACATTCCCCGCCGCGATTCCACAGACGGGGCTAAGGCGTTGACAGCCCGGCCGCACTTCGTTTATAGGAAGGCACAGCCGAGCGAACGATAGGGGGTGATCCATGTCGAACCGATTGCCGTGTCTGGTGGCGCTGATGGTCTTCGTGGCGGCCGTCTCGGGCTGCATGGTCACGAAAAGCGCATACGATCAGAAGGAAGAGGAAGCGAACCTGCTTGCCAGGTCCGCCTCGGACCTCGAGCGCAGGAACAGGGAACTGTCCGCCCGGAACGAGGCGCTTCAGGCGGAAAACGAGGACCTGAAAAAACAGCTCGCCGTGAAGGACGACATGCTGCGGCTCAAATCCGAGGAGATCGCAAAGCAGGATGCCAAACAGGCCGCGATGGTCGAGGAGGTCGGCCGGATGAAGGAACGGCAGGCCGGATCGGGCGAAGCGGCCGTCAAGAGCGGCCCGGCCGCAGGCCGATCGGGCGGACTGAAGTCCATCCGTCTGAAAGTGCTCTCCGGCGACGGGAAGATCGATTCGGCCCGCCGGATGTCCAAGCGGCTGACGGCCCTGGGGTACAGGGTGGAGAGCGTCGGGCTGGCGCAAAGCTCCGATTACCCCGCCAACACCGTCTACTTCGCCGCGAACTCCAAGAAGGAGGCCCGGGCCCTTGCCTCCAGG
The DNA here is from genome assembly GCA_002067855.1 of Syntrophaceae bacterium PtaB.Bin038. Classification (GTDB taxonomy): domain Bacteria; phylum Desulfobacterota; class Syntrophia; order Syntrophales; family UBA2192; genus UBA2192. Next base: position 66 of record MVQS01000251.1, on the reverse strand, counting down.
CTCGGCAGGGACACCATCGTGAAGCCCCTGACCTGGAAGTCCGTCTTCAGCCTCATCGTCGTGACG
>MVQS01000250.1 GCA_002067855.1 Syntrophaceae bacterium PtaB.Bin038 | reverse complement strand
GCCGATCCAGACGGAGCCGCCCAAAAAAAGGACGAGCAGGCCGCAGATCGTGGCCGATACGGGACCCAAGTCCGGCTGCATCGTACAGTCACCCCCCGTTCAACAACGTGTCATCGGCCGAGGTCGTCGGCCTCCTCCAGGATGCGAAGCCCCTGCGTGTCGCCCCGCAGCATGGCGAGGCCCTTCAGGAACTCCGCCGCGAACTGCAGGGTCATCAGAAGCGACCCGACGGGCAGGAAGAACTGGGGGATCGCCAGGTAGGTCTCCGAGACCTGCATGGACTGGGACTCGCTGACGACGGAGTCCCAGAAGAACTCCCAGGTAAACCAGGTCAGCCCGGCGCAGAAGAGGAACCCCACCACGTAGCACACCATGTTGTAGAGCACGTGGGCCCTGCCCCGGATGATGTGAGGCAGGAACATCATGCGGATGTGGCCGCGCTCCCGCAGCGTGTAGGCGAGTCCCATGAAGGTGAGCATGGCCATCAGGTAGCCCGTGTACTCGTCGGCGACGTACAGCGTGGCGTCGAATCCGCCGCGGACCACGATCTCGGCAACGGAAACCGCCAGCGCGACGGCCATGAACGTTCCCGCCGTCCACCCGCCGAATCCGGAGAGCGCGTCGATGAGGTTGATGATCCTTTTCATGCCCCGTCCCCTGCCCGCCTGCACCCGGATGACGAAGGACCCCGGAAACGAGCCCCGGGGTCCCCGTCGTCCGTTTCTTCAGCGGCGGCCGGCTACCGCTTCACCTTCTTCATGTAGTCGGAGTAGATCTTCTTGCCCTCCGCCGGGGCGTCCTTCAGCCAGTCGGCGCGGATCTTCTCCGTGATCTTCTCGAGATCGGCGATGAGCTTCTTCGAGGGCTTCACCGTCTCGATGCCGTTCTTGTTGCTGATGCCTTCCTGCTCCTTGTCGATCTGCGGCACCTTCTGCCACATGGAGGCCTCCATCTCCTTGCCGGCCTTCACCAGGGCGTCCTGGTGGGCCTTGGGGAGCTTGCGGAAGGCGGCCAGGTTGACGGTGACCATGTTCGTGGCGATGGTGATGTTGAGGGGCTGATAGTACTTCAGCACTTCCCAGAACTTGGCGTCCACGGCGGTGGGGGAGGAGGTCATGACGGAGTCGATGACACCCGTCTGCAGGGAGGTGTACACCTCGCTGAAGGGCAGCGCCAGGGGGGTCGCCCCGACGGCCTCCATCACGAGGGCTCCGTTCTTGTCGTAGGTACGGGTCTTGAGGCCCTTCATCTCCTCGAGGGTCGTGATCTTCTTCTTGGTCCAGAGACCGGCGCCGGGCCAGGGGGCGATGTAGAGGATCTTCTGCTTCCACTTGCCCTCCGCCGCCTTCTCGAAGGAAGGCCGCGCAATGTCGATCAGGGTCTTGAGCTCCCCGAAATCCCTGCACAGGAAGGGAAGGGTAACGATCTGGAAGACCTTCTCGTCGCCCGCCACACCGCTGATGAGCATGTCGGAGACGGGGAGGAGTCCGTCCCGGACGACCTTGAGCAGTTCGGGGCCCTTGTAGCCCAGGGCGCCCCCGGTGCTCACCACCAGTTCCAGTTCGCCGTTGGTGGCCTTCTTCACCTTCTCGGAGAACTCCACGAGACCCACGCTGTGATGGTTCTTCGGGGGCCATACCGAGTTTGCGTTCCAGGTGGTCTTCGCGAGGCAGGGCGTGGCCAGAAACGCCGCCGCGACGACCGTGACGATCATGAGCGTCCAGGTCTTCTTCTTCATATGTCGCCTCTCCTTTTTTTGGTTTGATTCGACGGGAGCCACGGCAGGGCCGGGAGCCGTTGGAAACGGTGGCGATTATAGAAGGTTGCCCCGGTCAACGCAAGCGCAAAGTAAACCGGAATTTTCCTTTGTCTTCAAGGAGTTCAGCTCGAGACGGCCGGGAGACCGCGTCACGGTTTTGTTACCGGGCGCCTGCCGGCGGAGATCCCTTGAGTACGGGAGGAATTGTCCGATATACTGAAAAAAAGACAGGAAGACCGTATAGGGTGACATCGGAATGAAAAAGCCGCTCATGACGGCCGGCATCGCGGCCGCTGCGATCGTCCTCGCCGTTTTCATCGTCACCGCCCGGCTGGATTCGTTCATCACGAAGGCCATCAACACCTACGGGCCCGAGATCACGGGCACGGGGATCCGGATCGACGACGTGCGCGTCTCCTTCCTCTCCGGCGAGGCGACGGTGACAAACTTCCATCTTGGCAACCCGCGGGGGTACCGATCCGCCCACGCGGCGCAGGCCGCCTCCATCGCCGTGGACCTGGAAATCGACTCGCTTCTGCGGGACACGGTCGTCGTGAAGCGCATCGAGGTCGTCCAGCCCGACATCGTCTACGAGAAGCGGGGCGGCACGGACAACTTCAGGGCCATCGCGAAGCACGCCGGGCAGAAGGCGAAAGAGGCGGGGCCGGACCCCGAGAAGACAAACGAGAAGAGACCGGGGAAGAAACTGGTGATCCGCGAGTTCATCGTGAGAGGCGGGCGCGTCACGCTGTACACCCCGGATCTGCCCTCGGGGGCCGCCACTGCGGCGATCCCCGACATGCACCTGCGCAACGTCGGCAGGGACGGGGCCGAACCGTCGGCCGTGTTCGGCCGGATCCTCGACGCCCTCCAAGACCGGCTGACGATGCCCATCGTCACGGACTCGCTCAACCGCAGCCTCCTGGAGGCCTGCAGGACTGCCGAAAAAGGGACCCGCTCCGTCACGGACAGGTTCACGAGGCTCTTCAAGTAAGGAAATGCCCCGCCGCCCCGTTTCCTCCCGGGGACATCCCCCGCCTAGAACACCTGCCAGCCGCTGTAGGTCCTCGCCATCTCGATGACCCGGTTGTACACCGTCTCGAGGGGCTTCCACTCCTCGGGGACGGCGTACCCCCAGCTCATGGGGAAGGTCGCCTCGCCGGCGGCGCCGGCCAGGGTCAGTTCGCGGATGAGGGTTTCGCTCCCCTTCTGCGGCCTGCGGTCGGCAAGCGGCGTCACCGAGTCGGGCAGCGCCCCGAAGAGCGGCCGTCCCTCCCTGACGGGGATCTTGAACTTTTTCCGCTGGCCTCCCCAGGCCAGGGAGAGCTCGAATTCGTCCTCCTCGAAGAGCGGCAGGTTCGCCCGGGTGAGCCGTATCTCCGCCACGGGGCCCACTTCCTTCAGGCGCACCCTGATCTCCGATGCGTCGAGCGCCTTGAGATCGATCCTGCCGGCCGGCTGCTTCCGTCGGGCCATGTCGAGACACCCCCCGGGGAATTGAAGGGTTGCGAAACGGGGCAAAGGAACGTACATCTCTCCCTACCACAGCTCGCCCAGGATTTGAAGGACTCAAAGAGAACCCGGGGTCCGCAGGCCCGGCGGAATTTTATGCGGGCAATCGCGACGGGATGTGATACATAGACCGGTGTCTGAAACGCAAGGGGATTGCGGGTGAGCTCCTCGGCCCGATTCGGCTATCTTTACGTCGCCCTGTCCGCAGTGCTCTTCGCCGCCGCGGGAACGGCTTCCAGGTTCCTCTTCCTCGGGGGCGTCACCCCCTGTCAGCTCGTGCAGATCCGCACGGTCATCGCCTCGGCGGTTCTCCTGGCATGGCTGGCGTCGGCCGACCCGTCCTGCCTGTGCATCCCGCGGCAGAGCCTGCCCCGTTTCATCCTCCTGGGCTTCGTGCTGGCGGCGACCATGGTCACGTACTTCTACGCCATCAGCAAGATCCAGGTGGCGGCGGCGATCCTCCTGCAGTACCAGTCGCCGGTGCTCGTCGCACCCTATGCCCTGGCCTTCCGCCGGGAGCGGCATTCCCCGGCGTCCGGGCTGGCCATCGTCGGCTCCGGCATCGGCTGCTACCTGGCCGTCGGGGCCTACTCGCTCGATCTGCTCAGCCTCAACCGGGCGGGGATCGCGGGCGGGCTTGCCGCCGCGGCGTTCCTGTCGGGGTACACCGTCCTGAGCGAGTCGGCCCTCCGCCGGCACAGGCCCTGGACGGTCCTCTTCTATGCCTCCCTCTTCTCCGCGGCGGCCTGCAACCTCTTGCCCGAGCCCCTCGAGGGGCTGACCCGATCCTACGATGCCCTCCAGTGGTTCTGGATCCTGTTCATCAGCATCGCGGGCACGGCGGTTTCGCTGGGGCTCTACGACAAGGGCCTGCGCCTGATCCGCGCCACGCACGCCGGCATCACCGCCACGCTGCAGCCCATCGCCGCCGCCGTGCTCGCCTTCCTGTTCCTCGGCGAGGCGAGGAGCCCCTGGCAGATCGCCGGCGCCCTCGTCGTCGTCGCGTCCGTCAGCCTGCTGCAGATCGGGAGGGGATCAAGGGGGGGTGACGACTCCCGCGAGGGGAGAGGGCGTTTCTCCCATCCAGAACCCCGTCCCCGCGCGGTGTCCCTGGCTTGCAATGGATTCCAACCGGGGCCGGGGTCGAGCGCAAGGCGCCCCCTCTCACTGCTGCGGGGGGGCGTTGCCCGCGGCGGACGTGGCGAGGATGTTCGTGTCGAGGGTCTCCGAGACGTTGATCTGCGTGAGCGGGTAGGGCTGACGCGCGGCAAGCGCCGAGAGCCTCGCCGCCGGGACGGCGAACCCCGTCAGGTTGTCCTTCCGGTCGCCCGCCCAGATGACGGCGATCACCTCGCCCCGCGAGTTGAACACGGGGCTGCCGCTTGCCCCGTAGGTCAGGGGGGAGGCGAGCCGGATCCCCATCCACGGGGGGATGGGGACGGGGGACACGGTGCCTTCGGCGAGCGCATCGGTGAAGACCTTGTGCCGGCTCACGACGACGACGCGGTCGCCGGGATCGACGGCGGCGGGGTTCACGGGAAGGCCTCTCGCCTCGGACGGGGGGATGCCCGTCGCGAGCAGGATCAGGTCGTGGGCCGGGTCCTCGGCCACGATGCCGTGAACGGGGTAGCGCCGGCCGTTCTGCGTGACGATCTCGGCATGATCCACCCCCCTCATCACGTGGTGATTGGTGGCCACCACCCCGTTGCCGCCGTAGAAGAACCCCGTTCCGTAGCCCTTTCCGGGGCAGCTCACGAGCACGATGGAGGGAGCCGCTCTCCGGTGGATGTCCTGATTGGACAACGCGTAAACCGAGGGTTCCGGGGGCCTTGTCACCTTCACGACGGCCCTCTGGGCGGCGTTCTTCACGCGCTTGGCGAACTGGTACTCGCGGCTTCCGCTGAGGTATTCGCGCAGCGCCGTGAAATGGTAGCCGGCGACGCCGCTCGTGATGACGCCCAGCACGATGACGATCGACAGGACGACGCGGCGGCGCAGCAGCTTCCGGAGCCTGCGGTAGAACAGAACGGTGAGCAGGATCGTGATGTAGAACGGTCCCCGGATCACAATGGAGGGCTTCTGCGACACCTCGATGGCCTGGCGCAGGAGGAGATAATCGCTGTAGGCGAAGGCGAAGGAGACGAAGGCCAGGACGGCGCCGAGGAAGAACAGGGACCGCCGGCTGAAGGACTCCCGGAGCCTCCGGTAAAACAGCACGGCGAGCAGGAGTGCAACGAGAAAGAACGATGCGACGACGATCATCCGGGTCCCCCGTCCAGAAGCATGATCCGCGGGGTCATCGAAGGGCGGCCCCGCATACAGGGTATCGGCTCTTCTCGGCGGAAATTGAGGGAAAAATCAGGGGTTGGCGGGTCACGACACCGGCGCCGCCCCTTAGAGCCGCCCCCGGAGCGCTGCGGCCTGACGCAAATATTCCTGGGCGAGATCGCCGCGGCCCTTCTTGTGCAGGATCCCGCCCATCTGCTCGAGGCAGACGATCACGCCCTGCGTCTCCCCGATGCCCCTGAAGATCTGGAGGGCCTTTTCGAACTGGCTGAAGGCCAGGTCGTAGCGGTCGAAACTCAGGTTGTGCCTCGCCTTGTCGAGCAGGTCGGTCGCCTCACCGATCTGCTGCGCGCGCCACTTCCGGTGTTCCTCCTGGATGCGGGCCTGTTGCTCCAGGGCCCGCTGCCTCTCCTGTTCCAGCCTGCGCTGCGCGTCCCCGGGCTGCGGCGCCGGCTCGACCGGCAGGGCCTGCCCGGCGTAGACCACGGGCAGCTTCGCCACGGGAAACGGGCTGGAGAGGGTAAGGCCCGAGAGGATCTCCCCCGGCACGGCGATCCCGATGTGGGAGGCCTGGCGGTGGACCCGCGTCGCGATGCCGACGACGTCCCCCTTCAAGTTCACCACGGGGCTCCCGCTCGAGCCCGGGGAGATCGGGGCCGAGATCTGGATGAGCCGCCTGCCGCCCGGCACCGGCCGAATCGCGGAGACGAGCCCGTCGGTGATGGTCTGCGCGAGCTGGGGGTGATAGGGGGTGCCGATCACGACGATCTTGTCGCCCACCTTCGGCAGGGACGTCGTCATCCGCAGGGTTTGAATGCTGTCGACGGGCAGGATCGCGGAGAGGATCACGACGTCGTTCTCCGCATCCGAGGCGGCAATGCCCCGGATGTCCATCGTCGCGCCGCTTTTCGTTTTGATCCTCAGGGACGACGCCCCCTCCACGACATGGTAGTTCGTGGCGACCATCCCCCAGGGATCGATGAAAAACCCCGTCCCGTGCCCCCGCACCTGCCCGGCCTCGTTCAGGTTGTAGACCACCACGACGGACGGGCTGACCCGTTCGTAAATCTCCTGCACGCTCAGTGTCCCCTCGCCCGCCGGGGCCTCCCTTGCGGGCGCCCAGGGGCCCGAATCGCCGGGGACGACGATCGTCTGCACAGGGGCCTCGGGCGCCGGCGGGGCCCCCTTGCCTGCCGGGAGCGGGGCGGTCCGCTTCGCGGGCCTGCCGCTGTCCGTAAACCCCAGCCAGGCGGCCGTGCCGGACAACCCGAGTAGGATCGCCAGCAGGACGGCCATGCCGCCGGTGTGCAGGGCCTCCCGGAGCCGCTGGAAGAAGAGGACGACAAAGAACAGCAGGACCAGGATGAGGCCGATGAGGACGTTCAGCATCTTCTGCGCTCCGTTGTCCGCCGCAGGCAGGGGGTTGCATCGGCATACCCGTCCGCCCCGGAAGAGAATCCACTGTTACTTGTCGGTCGATTTTCGTTTTAGTTGAGGGCTCGCCGTCGGGACGCCCCGGGAGAACGACCCCCTCGGGGCGGAGAGGCGGCGGACGGGCAAGGGGAACCCGATGACGGCAGCAAGGCGAGGCGGACGGCTCAGGCGGCCGGTCGGCGGGACGGCCCGCGGGAACCGGCAGCCTGGAACGGCATCACTTGAATTCGCCCGTTTCGTCGAAGGGGATGCGGAAGGACGGGGCTCCCGTGTGCACGGACCCCCTGAGCCGGTAGGTGAACCCCGAGGTGTAGCTGCCCTTCCTTGCCTCCGACAGCTGCCGCAGGAGGCTGGTGAGCCCCGTGTAGGCCTCGACCTGGACGACCTTCGTGCTCAGGCGTTCGACCTTTGCACTCTGGTTGGATACACCCCGGGCGAAGGGCTGCCCGTTGATCTCGAGTTCGAAGGACAGGCCGTTGACCTCCAGGTCCTTGTCCGTGGGGTTCTGGATCCGCAGCTCCATGAGGAACGTCTGTTCCAGGAGCCGCATTTCCTTCGGGGTGATGTTCACGATGTCGACGCGCGGCTTCTCCCCCATCCAGAACAGGGAGGCACAGCCGGAAACCAGAACCGTGAGGATCGTCAGCAAGGCTGCAACAGCGTTTCGTCTCATCTCTACCCCCTCCGGGTCGTCCTTCGCACGCCGACAGGGTATCAGAATTCCGCCGGGAAGGGAACCACGGACCGCGGCGCCCCGTCAGCCGGCCGGCGGAGCCCCGCCCGCCTCCCTGCGGGCCGATGCGGAGCCCCGCTGCGCCTCGTCCAGCAGGCAGCCCTCGATGCACCGATCGCTGCAGGAGCCGTCGCAGGGCTCGATGTGGATCGTGACGCTCGCACCGGGGAAGTGCCCGCGGATCTCCCCGGCAAGCTCCTGCGTGATGCGGTGGGATGCCTCGACGGTCATCGCGGGGTCCACCTTGACGTGGAATTCGACGAAGCGAAAATGCCCGGACTTGCGGGTCCGCAGCTGGTGGAAACCCTTCACGACGGGTCGGTGATTCCGGATCAGGGCTTCTACCCGGGCGACCTCGTCGCCCGGCAGCCGCGCGTCGAGAAGGTCCCGGGCCGACCGCCTCGTCAGGTCCCATGCCGCCTTGACGATCAGGGCGGCCACGCCGAGGGCGGCGACGGGGTCCACCCAGTTGAGGTCCACGCCGGGGGCGACGTGCGACGCGGCCCAGATGGCGCCCAGTCCCGCCATGACCCCCGTCGAGGTGTACACGTCGGTCCGCAGGTGCCACCCGTCTGCGATGAGGGCCACCGAATCCGTCTCCCTGCCCACCTGGAACAGCTTTCGCGAGACGGCGGTGTTGACCGCGGCCGACAGGAGCATGACGGCCGCTCCCCAAGAGGCCATCTCGAGGGGTTCGGGGCGGATGATTTTCCCCACGGCTTCGTAGACGATCCACCCGGCGGCCAGGAAGATCAGGAGGGCCTCGACGGTACCCGAGACGTTCTCGATCTTGCCGTGCCCGTAGGGGTGCTCCCGGTCGGCGGGGATGCCGGAGGTGCGGACGGAATACCAGGCGATGCCCGAGGCGACGAGATCGACGGCGGAATGGATGGCCTCGGAAAGGACGGAGACGGCTCCGATCGCAAGCCCCACGGTGAGCTTCAAGGCGACAAGCGTCGCATTCGAGAAGACCGACAGAAGGGCAACCCGTTTTTTCCGTTGTTCCCTGTCCATGGGGATGCCGTCCCTTGCCCGGAGGACCCGATCATACACGACCGACTCCCCGGTGGGAAGCGTTTTCAACGCTCGTGCGCCTTGCTTTTTCGGGGCCTCTCCCGTATGGTCCCATGAGGCGGCGAAACCATGGACAACGAGAAAAAGATCCTCCTCTTCCCCGTGGCGTCTCACTTCCTCTTCCACTTTCACGAGATCGCCTTCCCCGCGCTTGCCATCCCGCTGACGCTCTCGCTGGGGATGGAGCTCAGGGACGTCCTCGCCCTGGGCTTCCCGATGTACCTCCTGTTCGGCCTCGGAGCCCTTCCCTGGGGTGTTTTCGCCGATCGCACGAGCAACCGGCTGGCCCTCGTGATCGGCTTTTTCGGCTGCGCCGCCGGCTCCCTCCTCACGGCCTTCTCGACAACCCCCTCGGGGATCGTGGGCTCGCTTGCGCTGATCGGGGCCTTCTCCTGCATCTGCCACCCGGCCGGCATGGGCCTCATCTCACACGGGGCGAAGAACCGGGGGGCCGCCCTGGGGATCTTCAGCGTGGCCGGGACCGCGGGCCTCATCGCGGGCCCCTTTCTCGCGGGTCTCATGAACTGGCTGGCGGGCTGGACGATGGCCTACGCCGTGATGGGCGCCGTCAGCTTCCTGTGGGGCGCGGCGCTGCTCTTCGTGCACATCGACGAGGCCCCCGTCGGGCACGACGGCACCGCGGGCGGCCCCGGTGGGGGCGGCGGCAACGGCTTCGCGCTCGGCACGGTCGTCCTCTTCTTCTGGATCGTCACCCTGGGGGGGCTCGTCTACCGGATCAACATCGTCGCCCTGCCCGCCTTTCTCGAGTTCAAGGCGGGCTTCCTCGCCTCGGCCCTGCACGATCTGTTGAACCTCCCCGTCGCGGCCGCCACCACAACGATGGCCGCCGCCTCGCTCACGTCGCTGATCTACGTTGCGGGGATCTTCGGCCAGCTCTGGGGGGGCCGGATCGCCGACCGCCACGAGCTCAAACGCCTCTACCTCGCCTTCTATGCCGCCATCCTCCCCCTGGCGCTCCTGATGGCGTTCCTGACGGAACAGGCCCTGGTGGCCGCGGCGGCGGCCTACGTCTTCTTCGCCCTGGGGATCCAGCCCGTCGAAAACAGCCTCATCGCCTCCCTGACCCCGCCCCGCCGGCGAAGCACGGGGTACGGCCTGGCGGCGATCCTCATCTTCGGCGTGGGCGCTCTGGCCGTTTACCTCGTCGGCTGGGTCTCGGCCCGCTGGTCGCTGGGGACCGTGTACCTCTTCTCGAGCGCCCTGCTGGCTCTCATCGTCGCGAACATCGCCCTGCTGTTCGCCGCAACACGAGGGCGAGACCTGCGCAACCGGCGGCGCTGATCCGTGCAGGGGTTCATCCGGGTGTGCGGGGGGTCAGTCCCGGGGCGGCCCGGCGGAGAGCTTCACGCGCCTGCCGCCGATCTCGAGGGTGGTCTTGGAGTAGGTGTACTTCTCGGCGATCCTGCCGTCCCGGAAGTGCATCACGTCGACGCCGCGGCGCCGCTCGGGCTCTCCCTCGCGGCCCTTCTCGCCGGACGGCCAGTCGAGCGTCCACCGGAAGAGGACCTTGCCGGCCTTCTCGTCGACGAAGAGGTCCTCCGTGGTGAAGCGGAATCCGCCGTGATTCGCAAACCATGGCGCCCAGGCCTTCCGGAGGGCTTCCTTTCCCTCCACGCGCCCGCCGGTCCAGTTCTCGAACACCACCTCGTCGTGGAGGAGATCCATGACCCGGTCGAGGTCGTG
>MVQS01000249.1 GCA_002067855.1 Syntrophaceae bacterium PtaB.Bin038 | reverse complement strand
GCCAAGAAGGAATCGACCAACGGCGCGAAAGTCGAGGGCGTCGGTGTCGGGGCCGCCGAGGCGACGGCGGAGCCGAAGAACGACGTGGAGGCGGCCTACAACGCCTGCTACAAGCTCTTCAAGGAGGGCCAGTACGTCAAGGCCCGCGAGGAGTTCGTGAAATTCCTGAAGCAGTACCCGAAGACCGCGTTCTCGGACAATGCCCAGTTCTGGATCGGAGAGACCTGGTACGTGGAGGACAAGTTCGAGCGGGCCATCGTGGAGTACCAGAAAGTGGTCAAGGACTACCCCAACGGCGACAAGGTCCCTTACGCCCTGCTGAAACAGGGAATGGCCTTCCAGAAACTCGGCGACAAGGCGAGCGCACGGATCGTCTACAACCAGGTCATCAAGAAGTACCCGCAGACCAACCAGGCCCGGGTGGCGAAGGCGAAGCTGTCGGAACTGAAGTAAGGGGCGGGGTACAGGGAATAAACAGGGGATTTCAATTCAGCATTCCCGACGAAACGGACGAGATAGACGAAATAGACCAGACAGAGCAGAGGGGCGCCGGCAGCCATGTCGAGCGCCCTTTTTCATGGGCGTGGTGTTTTCATCGAGAATGTCGGGGGGTGACGCCCTCGGGGGGCCGGAGGCGGAAAAAGTCTGCGTCGTCGTCCCGCGTCACAAGCTCCGGCTCCGGGTTGCGAAGAGACAGCCGGACCGTTGCCGGTCCTGACGTTTCGATCTCGATCCGGCCGGGAACTGCGCCGGGCCCCGCCTTCTTGAAGTCGTGAAACGATGCGCTGTAGGCGGCTTTTCCGTTACGATCGGCGGTTTCGAGACGGGTCATCCGGCCCGAGGCCGGGTCCACCCAGAGGCTCTGGGCCCATGCCCCGCCCGCGAAGACGTCGAGGCGGAAACGGTCCCCGTCGACCGAACCTCTGAGGCTTCTCGCGCCGTCGACGCCGGGGGGCTGCCCGTAGAGAAGGGACACGAGGTCCAGGGGTCTCAGCGGGGGAGGGAGGATGCGCCGGACGATCTCCGACGATTCCGTCCCGATCAGGAATTCCCCCGAGCGGGGCAGGAACATCCGGATCTCGTCCCCTTTGACCGTCAGCATGAAGTCGGGGACCCCGATGACCGAAAGGTCCTCGAGGCGCAGGCTGTCGGGTCTCCGTGCCGCCGCGGCGATCTTGAAGGAGTGCCGCTCGCCGGGCAGGCTCGCCGTGACCCGGAGAATCCCGGTGAGCACGGCACCCGGGGCGGGATCGGCGCCGATCCTCTCGTAAAGCGCCTCCGGGGGCGGCATGTCCTTCTCGGAGATGACGAGTGCCCCCTCGCGGGCGCAGCCGGCCAGGAGTGCGAGGAGGCAGCACAGGGCAGGCATGATGATGGGTTTGCTGTTGTTCATGGGGTTCCGCTCTTCCGCTCTTCTTCACTTCCTAACTTCATGATCGCGGATCGGGACGTTGCTTTCGCATGTCCGCAGACGTTGCCCGCCGACAGATCCGCTATTTTTTCGTGCCCAGGCGCACGCGCAGGGCGTCGATCTTCTCCTGCAGGCCCTTCATGTCGGGTTTGAGCTTCAGGGCCTTCTCGTACTGCCCGAGGGCCTCCTTGAGCCTGCCGGCCTTCTCGTAGGCGTCGCCCAGGTGGTCGGCGATGGCCGCGTCCTCGGGAAGGATCGCGGAGGCCTCCTTCAGGTACCGGATGGCCTCGTCGAAGCGGTTTTTCCGGAAATACACCCAGCCGAGGCTGTCGGTGATGAAGCCGTCGCCGGGTTTCAGCGAAAGGGCCTTCTTGATCAGGATCTCGGCCTCGTCGAGCCGGATGCCGCGGTCGGCCCAGCTGTAGCCGATGAAGTTGAGGGCCTCGGGGTTGTCGGGCTCCCGCTTCAGGATTTCCTCCATCTCGCGGATGCCGTCATCGGGCCTCCCCATCTTGTCGTAGAGCATCCCGAGCCGATAGCGAAGGTCCGTGCTCTGCGGGGCGACCCCGATCCCCTCCTTGAGCGTCCTCTCGGCCTCGGGAAGCCTGCCGTCGACCTCGTACAGAGCGGCGAGCAGGCCGTAGAGAGCCGCATCGTTCTTCTTCGAGGCCAGGGCTTTTTCCGCCCGCTCGACGGCCTCGGCCGTCCGGCCCTGGCCCTTCAGGATGTACCCGGCACGCACCTGGGCGCTCCCGTAAAGCGGCGACGCGGGGGGGACGCGCTCGTACTCGGCGAGCGCCTCGGCGGCCATCTTCTTCTCCTCGTAGGCCCCCCCGAGGAAGTAACGCGCCTCGTGGTCGTTCGGGTTGCCCGCCACCAGGGTTTTCAGCTCTTCGACGGCGCGCTCCGTCTTCTGCGTCTCCAGGAAGGCCAGCGCCAGGGTGATGCGGGCTTCCCGGTTTCGGCTGTCGAGTCTCAGGACCTCCTCGAGGATCCGGATGGCCTCCCCATAGTTCTTCTCCCGGATGTGGAGCTTCGCGAGCCGCAGACGGTAGCCCATGCGCAGGGGGTGCTCCTCGATGAGCCGCCCGTAGATCTCCCGGGCCTTCGGGGTCTCGTTCTGGATCTCGTACAGCAGGGCGAGATCCGACAGGGCGGACTCGAAGCCGGGCTTCAGGGCGATGGCCTTCTCCATCCACCGGGCGGCCTCCTTGTACAGCTTCATCTCCCCGTAGATCTTGCCCAGGTAGTAGTGCCCCATCACGCTCCTGGGGTCGCTTGCCAGGAGCGACTTCAGGGTGGCGACGGCATCGTCGTAGCGCTTCAGCTCGGCGTAGATGACGCTCAGGTAGAGGTAGGTGTCGTGGCTCTTCGGGTCCAGCGCGATGACTCGCCTGTAGGCCCCGATGGCCTTTTCGTAGTCCTTCTTGAAGAGGAAGACGCTTCCCATCAGCGCGTACGTCTCGGCGTGATCGGGGTTGTGGATCAGGGACTGTTCGCAGACGGTGAGCGCGCGGTCCAGTTCCCCCATCTTGACGTACAGCGAGGCCAGCTCCCCGGCGAGGAATGCCGACTTCGGGTCCAGGGCGAGGGCCTTCTCAAACTCCGCGGCCGCCTCCTTGAGCTTCCCGTCGAGGGAGAGCATCGTTCCGAGCGAGTAGTGGTACGCCGCGTCCCGAGACGGGGAGGGCGCGCCGTCGCCCTTCGCCTCCGAGGGCGGGGCAATGACGACACTGCCGGCCGCCGCCAGCGCGGCCAGCAGGATTGCGATTCGAATGGCTCTCTTCATGGTGTCCGGTTCCTGTTCGTCGTTCTCTGCGGCTTTGCGTCCCTTCGGCCCTGCATGCCGTCGACCCGGGCGGAGAGCGGCACGACGCGGATTCCCGCGGCCCGGAACCGGGGAATCGCCTCTTCCAGGGCGCTGACCGTCTCCGGGTACGGGTGACCGATCAGCAGCAGCTCGCTCCACGTCTCCCGGTCGTCCAGGAGCTGTTCCAGGCGGATCGCGGCACGGCTGCGGTCCACCGCATCGTCGATGAATAGATCCCGCCGCGCGAACCGGATGGAGCACTCCGCGGCCAGGGCCGGCCCGACGGACGCCTCGGTCGTCAGGCTGTCCACGAAGAAAAGCCCCTTCTCCTGCAGCACGCGGAACACGGTTCGGATCGGGTCCCGCTCCTCCATGAGCTTCGAGCCCATGTGGTTGTTGACGCCCCGCGCGTGGGGCACGGACTCCAGGTCATCCAGCAGGGTCCGCCGGATCTCGCGCTCCGTCATGGAGGCGAAAATGGCGCCTCGACCGGGGTCCCGCTCGGGCCATCCGTGGGGCTCCATGGGCAGATGCAGGAGAACCTCTCGACGCGCCCGGTGGACCGCTTCCGCGGAAGATCGCGCGTGAGGGGTGTGCGGCAGCACCGAGAAGGCCAGGGGGGCCTCGATGGCCAGCAGCCTTCTCAGCGCCTCGGGATCGTAGCCGATGTCGTCGATGAGGATGGCGACCGTCTTTTCCCGCCGCTCCCGACCGCCCGCCGGAGCCGGACCGGCCGGGTCCGGCGCAGCCGCGCCCGGGGATTTCCCCGGGGCCGCCTGCGGCGTCGGCGCCGGGGTGTTGGGACGCCGGTCGCCGTCGGGGATCAACCAGAGGGCGATGAGGCCGGTGATGCACGCGACCAGGAGGATCAGGGCGGCCCGCTTTCCCGGGCTCACGGCCGATCGGCGTTTCTTCCTCCGCTTCAAGGATCGACCCGCGCTGCTCAATTTTTCCCGATGCGCTTGAACACCTCCCAGCTCTTGAGGATGTCGACGGCGCTCTTGAGCTGATTGTCCCTCTGGAGATCGGTCTTTTCCCTGCCCTTTTCCCTGTCGCCCTTGTCCTTGCCGTCGGCGGGTTTCTGCTCGCCCTCCCGGTCACCCCGGATGTGGCCCTTGAGGTCCTTTTCCCTCATCATGTGGTTCTCGGCCGTCTCGGGGCCCTCGGCCGGGCGGATCGGCTCGACGACGATGTCGGGCTTGATGCCCTCGGCCTGGATGGAGCGGCCCTTGGGGGTGTAGTACCTGGCCGTCGTCAGCTTCAGGGCGGAGCCGTCCTCGAGGGGGATCACGGTCTGGACAGAGCCCTTGCCGAAGGTCGGCATCCCGAGGACGATGGCCCGGCCGTTGTCCTGGAGGGCGCCGGAGAGGATCTCCGAGGCGCTTGCCGTCCCCTCGTTGACGAGGACCACCATGGGACACGTGGGCTCGGCGCCGTCGTCCCTGGCGACGAACTTGCTCTCGATCGCCTTGACGCGGCCCTTCGTCGATACGATCGTCCCCGATTTCAGGAACGCATCCGAGGCCTTCACGGCCTGGTCCAGCAGCCCGCCGGGGTTGTTGCGGACGTCGATGACGATGCCCTTGAGGTTCTTCGCTTTCCCGTTGACCTGCTGCAGGGCTTTCTTCAACTCGTCCACCGTGGATTCCTGGAAGGCCGAGATGCGGATGTAGCCGATGCCGTCCTCGTAGACATTGTGCTTGACGCTCTTGATCTTGATCACGGCACGGGTGATCTCGTAGTCCCTGGGCTCCTTCATATCCTTGCGGAGGATCGTCAGGGTCACCTTGGTGTTCTCGGGGCCCCGCATCTTCTTGACGGCGTCCTGGATGGACATGCCCTTCGTGATCTGGCCGTCGATCTTCATGATGCGGTCGCCGGCCTTGATCCCGGCCTTGAACGCGGGCGTGTCCTCGATCGGGGAGACGACGGTGAGCTGGTCGTTCTGCATGGAGATGACGATTCCCAGACCCCCGAAGGTCCCGCTCGTGTCCACCTGGAGCTCCTTGTACTGGTCGGGGGTGAGGTAGGCGCTGTGCGGGTCGAGGGACCGGATCATCCCGTTGACGGCTTCGTTGATGAGCTTGTTCTGCTTGACCTCCTCGACGTAGTTCTTCTCCACGATGTCGAGGACCTCGTTGAAGATCTTGAGGCTCCTGTAGGTAGACGAGTCTACGGCCGACACCCGGCTGTCGCCGTAGGGGCCGAAGAGTACGAACAGCGTCATCAGAAGGCACAGGGTTGCAAAGAATTTGCCCTTGGCACTTTTCATGAAATCCTCCGTGAAACCGCCGACATAATGCTTAGCCTCCAAAAACTAGCACGTTTTGCCGAAATGTCCATGAATATTTTCCGGCAGGTCGGGGTTCGGGGTCCGGGGGCCGGGCAAAGGGGGCCGCCGGCAAAAAATCCCCCTGCCGCGGGGGATTCGAAGCCTTGCTGCCGGCGGCTGTCCCTCTCAATGCAGCGTTTCCCGGGCAACCGGCCCGGTCTGCGCGGCGGGCAGGGCCCGGAGGCACGGCCCGCCCCAGCGGCTCACGACCCCGGCGATGTGCCCGAAACAGGCCGCCGTCCTCGAGCCCGTTCCGGCAAGGACCAGGGGTTCCTGGCGCAGGATGGATCTCGGCACCGCCTCGTCCCGGTATATGGGGCCCAGGTAGTCCGTTGCGAAGCCGAGGAAGCGGCGGCAGATGCCGTCGACGTGGCTGAAGATCTTTTCTCCCTCCCGGTCGTCGGCCACGGCGTTGACGATGAGGCTGAAGGCGTCCCTGCCGAAGATCTGGTGCATGACCTTCATCATCGCGTAGGAGTCCGTGATCGACGTGAGCTCGCGGTTCAGGACGACGATGTTTCGCGGCGCCAGGAGGTTGAACTGGAGGACCGTCTCCGCGATGCCCGCACCCGTGTCGAGCAGCATGACGTCGTAGCCCTCCAGGGACGCAATCACCTTCTTGACGATCTGGATCTTTTCGAACAGCAGCTGCGCCATCTCCCGCACGCCGGAGCAGGCCGGCAGGAGGTCAAACCCCGCCTTCGTCGGCAGGATGACCTCTTCCGGCGCGGCGCTGCCGAAGAGGACGTCCTTGAGGGTCAGCCGGGGATGGAGGCCCAGCATGATGTCCACGTTCGCCAGGCCTAGGTCGCAGTCGACCACGAGCACCCTCCGCCCCCGGGCGGCCAGAGACGCGGCGAGGTTCACCGTGACGAAGGTCTTGCCGACGCCCCCCTTGCCGCTGGTGACGGTGGCGATGATCGGTGTCTTGATGGGATTCCGGCTCATCCTTTGCGCAACCTTGCGTGCTTTATGTAACGATGGTCTTATGAGCCTTTGCTTGTGAAGTTAGGAAGTTAGGAAGCTGGGAAGCTGGGAAGCTCGGACAAGAGAGTCAGGATTTTCTTCTCCGCTCTTCCGCTCTTCTTACCTTCCTTACTTCCTGCCTTATCCGTCGGTACTGAGGCCGAAGATCGCCTCCCGTTCCTCCCGGTCCAACGCATGCCGCCGCCGGGCCTGCGCCGAGGCCTGCGCGGGGTGGCAGATGCGGTTCTTGCCGGTCCTCTTGGCCCGATACAATTCACTATCGGCCTGTTTGAAGAATTCTTCAGCGTCGGCGGGGCTGGACGGCTCGAAGGCGGCCAGCCCGAAGCTCGCCGAGACCCGCACGGCCATCTTCCAGGTGAAGTGTGAGGTGAACTCCCGGAGGCGCCTGGCGATGCCGATCCCGTCCAGCAGGGACGTGGCGGGCATGATGACGGCGAACTCGTCGCCCCCGTAGCGACAGACGAAGTCCGTGGGGCGCAGCTTCTCGCGGATCAGCCCCCCCATCTGGGTGAGAAAGCGGTCGCCCTCGTCGTGGCCGAGCCGGTCGTTGATGTCCTTGAAGTTGTCGAAGTCGATCATCATCAGGCAGCAGGGCTGGCCCGTGCGGCGGGAGCGGGCCATTTCGATCTCGAGCTGGATGGTGAAGAACCGCTTGTTGTAAAGGCCGGTGAGATCGTCGCTGAGGCTGAGCGATTTGAGCTGCCGGTTCTCGCGGGCGAGCCGGGCGAGCTGGGCGGGCAGATCGTCCGCGGGATCGACGACGATATCGGCCGCACCGGCAAGAAATTCCCTGTCCTGCTGCGAGAGCCCCTCGGCCAGGATGACGAAGGCCTCGGCGCGGGCGCCCGTCCCGGGACGGAGCCAGGCCCTGATCGTGCGGTTTCCCCCGAGTACGGAAGCCAGGCTGCGGGGGGCCTTTGATTCAGAAGATCTTGATCTTGTTTTTGTTCTCTTTTTTGGTCTTGGGGGTGTGGGCATGGTCACCGGGGTTCGTCATTGCGGGCATGGCGAGGCAATCTCGCCGGATTGCATTATCGCCCATGCCCCTGTGCAATGACCGGTTTTCAATCAATAGGTGCAAGAAGGGTGCCCGCGGCCGTTGGCCGAAGGCTCAAGGGAAAAGGACAAAGGATCGGGCAGGAATGGAAAAGAGGGAAAACGCAGAGCGATCTTCCCCCTTCGGATTTCCTGTACCCCGGACCCTGAACCCTGGACCCTTCCTCAGGGCAGCTTCATATTCCGGCGCTGCATCTCCGCGCGGACCTCGGCTCGGCGGTTTCTCAACTCGTCGGACC
>MVQS01000248.1 GCA_002067855.1 Syntrophaceae bacterium PtaB.Bin038 | reverse complement strand
CTCAGGTGGGTCCGCCCCTTGCCCTTCACCTCGATCCACGCCTCGCCCCCCTTCTCGAGGCCCGCCACCATGCCCCGGTCCAGCAGGTACGCCAGGGCCTCGTGGACCTCCTCGGCGTCCCCCTTTCGGTGATCGAAGATGAACTCGTGCCGGAAGAGACGCTTGAAGAACTTGTAGTCCCCCATGATCGTCTCGAGCGGGATCGACTCCTCGTTGGTCGAGAGAATGGAGGCCGCCACGAAGGACAGGGGCACGAAAAAGTGAAGGATGTTGTTCTTGTAGTACTCCAGGTGCAGCCGCTTCTCCTCGTCCAGCGAGTAGACGACCTCGGCGAACTCGTCCTCCTCGCCCTCCTCGGCGCCCATCTCGGAGATGAACCCCGCGGCCTTGAACTGCTCGAGGGCGTCGTCGATGGCGCGCTCGGGGTTCGCGAACGTGGTGGCGATGGGCACGCCGCGGGCGGCCAGGAAGTGGAAGAGCTCGTGGATGATCTCCAGAAGGTCGTTGCGGGTCAGACCCCGCTTGTAGTGGCACAGAAGCGCCGCCGCCACAAGCGCGAAGGGGGTCACCACGGAGACGCGGCTGATCTCGCTGACGATCTCGTAGCTGATCTTGCGGTAGAAGCTCCGCCGCTCGTCGGTGCCCATGTCCTCCGGGGTCCGGTCCTGTGCCTGCAGGGAGGCGCACATGTAGATCGGCTCCCCGACGTTGAGGTAGACGCGCCCGTAGCGCTTGTCGAGGAGCTTGCGGCTCTTGATGACCGAGCTGGCCTTCTCCTTCTCCTTCTCCGCGCCGCCCAGCTCCTGGATGTAGGACTTCTCCTCCAGCACGCGGTCATAGCCGATGAAGACGGGAATCAGGGCCACGTCCCGGTGCAGCTCCGTGCAGGCCTGGATCACCATGGAGAGCATCCCGTACTTGGGCATGACCATCTTGCCCGTCCGGCTGCGCCCCCCCTCGATGAAGAACTCGATGGGGTAGCCTTCCCGAAGCATCGTCCGGATGTAGGTCTCCATCACCTGCCGGTAGACGACGTTTCCGCCGAAGGTGCGGCGGATGAAGAAGGCGCCGGCCTTGCGGAAGACGTGCCCGAGGGGCCAGAACATGAGGTTCGTCCCGGCGGCGATGAAGGGCAGCGGGATGTTGTGCTTGTAGAAGACGTAGGACAGCAGCAGGTAGTCGATGTGGCTGCGGTGGCAGGGGATGATCACGCAGGGCATGCGCCGCGAGAGATCCCGGACGCGGGCGAGCCCCTCCCGGTCGAAGACGACGCCGTCGTAGATATTGTTCCAGAGCCAGGTGAGGGCCTTGTCCCAGAGCTCGACGTAGAAATCGCTGTAGTCCGCCGCGATCTCCTCGAGGTATCGCCGGACCTGCTTTTGAACCGCGGGCAGGTCCCTCTTCGCCGATGCGGCGTGCTCCTCGATGAAGCGGACCAGCGCCGGGTCATTCATCGCGATCCGGATGATCTCGTCGCGCGCCTTGACCCGGGGCCCCAAGGCGGTGCTCTTCTCCCGGTCGATCCGGCCGATCAGTTCGGCCCTCACCCCGCCTGCGATCTCCTGCACGGGCCTGCCGCCCGTCTCCTGCAGGATGCGGGACAGGTCGATCGGCTCTGCGGCGATGACGGAGGTCCGGTTCTTGTACCGGATGAAGGCGATGAGTCTCCTGAGCGACCCCGGGTGCTCCTGGTCCCCGAAGAAGATGTCCACCAGCGGCCGCTCCTTCCTCTCCCTGCGCGGTCCGTAGGTGACGGCCATGGGGACGACGGTGACGGGGACGCCGAGGGCCTTCTGCGCGGTCAGGAGCTGGACGAGGGGGTCGGAGGCGTCGTCGCGCTCCGAGCCCCGCAGGTAGATCACGGAGCTGCGGCGAAGCCGGGTCAGGCGGTCGAGAATCCCCGTGGAGTCCGGTTCGGCGGGGCGGCTCTTCAGAAGGGTGCGGACAATCCTCGCAGCGCGGCACCAGAGCGGCGAGCTCATGCCGTGGCAGTGCAGGGGCTGCGGGATGTTCATCCTTCGGCCCAGTTCGTGGAGAATGAGGCAGTTCAGGCGGCTGGGGTACTTGAGGGCGTAGACGACGACGCCCCCGCGGGCGAGTTCCGCGATGGCGCTCTCGTACTCCGGGGCCATCTCCACCCTGGAGAGGTACCGCGAGAGAAGCCGGTGGAAGAGGATCTCGACCTTCTCCCCGGGCTCGCCGCCGGGAGCGTCCGCGACGACAGCCGGCATGCTGTGGGTGTCCGGGTCCATGGCCCCTCCGGTGTCAATCCGCCGCTTCGAAATCGTCCGTGAATTTCCGGCGCATGGTGTCCCGGACGAAAGACTCGATCTCGGAGGCCGAGTTGAAGGACATGACCCGGTCGACCAGCTTCCGGCACTCCTTCATCGTCACGGAGCGGATGATCTTCTTGATGCGCGGGATCACCAGGGAATTCATGCTCAGCTCGTCGAGCCCGAGCCCGAGCAAGACCATCGTGTAGACGGGCTCCCCGGCCATCTCCCCGCACATGGCGACCTCGATGCCGGCCTTGTGGCCCGCCTCCACGATCTGCAGGATGAGCCTGAGGACGGCAGGGTGCAGCGGCTCGTACAGGTAGCTGACCCGTTCGTTGACCCGGTCGATGGCCAGGGTGTACTGGATGAGGTCGTTGGTGCCGATGCTGAAGAAGTCCACCTCGCGTGCGAGGTCCTCGGCGATGATCGCCGCCGACGGGACCTCCATCATGATCCCGATCTTCACGTCCCTGCCGTAGGGGATCCCGTCCCGCTTGAGCTCCCTCTTCACCTCGTTGAAGATCCGCTTGGTCTCCCGCAGTTCCTCCATCCCCGAGATCATGGGAAAGAGGACTTTCGTCCGGCCGTAGGCGCTTGCCCGGAGGATGGCCCGAAGCTGCACCTTGAAGAGATCCACCTCGCGCAGGCAGAAGCGGATGGCCCGGAGGCCCATGACGGGGTTCATCTCCGCGGCCAGGCGCGGGTCGGACATGAACTTGTCGCCGCCCAGGTCGAAGGTGCGGATCGTCGCCCAGCGGATGCCCTTCGATTCCACGACCTTCCTGTAGGTGCAGAAGTGCTCCTCCTCCGTGGGCAGGCGGTCCCGGTTGATGTAGATGAACTCCGTCCGGTACAGGCCGATGCCGTCGGCGCCGTGGTGGACGGCCGACGCGATCTCCTCGGTGAACTCGATGTTGGCCCCGATGAGCACGCGGTGCCTGTCCGGCGTGACGGCGGGTTTGCGGGCATGCTTGAGAAGGCTGCCCTCGATCGTCTCGTAGTGCCGCTTCTTCTCCTCGTAGCGGCGGACGATCTCGGGATCCGGGTTGACGATGACGGCGCCCGCCGTGCCGTCGATGATGACGAGGTCCCCCGTCCTGACCTCCGTCGTGACCTTCTCGAGCCCCACGACCGCGGGGATCTCGTAGGCCCGGGCCACAATGGCGGTGTGCGAGGTCTTGCCGCCCATGTCGGTGGCAAACCCCTGGATCCTCTCCACCTTCATCTGCATCGTGTCCGCGGGGGACAGGTCGCGGGCGATGACGATGGCGTTGTCCCCGATCCCCGAAACGGTCTCGTGGTGGACCCCCGCGAGATTGCGCAGGATCCGCTGTCCCGCGTACTCCACGTCGCTCACCCTCTCGCGCAGGTACTCGTCGTCGACCTTGCTGAACACGTCGCGGTACTTGTCGAGGGTCATCCGAAGGGCCCACTCGGCATTGACCCCCTTTTCCTCGATGTTCTGGATCGTCTGCCGGATGAGCATCCTGTCGCGGAGGATCATGATGTGGACGTCGAGGATGTAAAGGGTCTCGAGGCCCTCCTGGTCCTTGAACTTGCGCTTGATCTCC
>MVQS01000247.1 GCA_002067855.1 Syntrophaceae bacterium PtaB.Bin038 | reverse complement strand
GCAGGTCGGTGTCGGACAAAGACCGACAGAACCTCAAAAAGCGGTCCTACAGGAGAATCAGACGGCGCCCGATAGTATCGGGCCGTTGATGATGCTAACAGGCGCGACGAACTGAACGTCGACAACGATGCACCGCCTGTCCGGCCGGGAATCGCGACGCCGGGCCGGGCCTTGGTCGCGCCGGGCGGCATGAACATGGCGGGAAGGGAGCGGTCCTGTGGAGAAGATAATATTCGGGTTGACGGTGGCATTGATCGGGATGGGCACGGTGTTTTTTGCCCTGGTGCTGCTGGTGTGCTACATCCGGGTTCAGAGTTACCTGGTGGCGCTGGCGGAGCGGCGGAAGGCCCCGAAGGCGGCCGGGGCGCCGGCGGCCGGGGCTGCGGCGGTTCCCGCGGGGGACGACGGGGAGGTGACGGCCGTGATCGCGGCGGCGGTGGCGGCGTATACCCGGAAGCCGTAGGGAGCGCGGTGGGCCGGGCGGGGTTTCGGCGGCGGGAGGGCGTCGCGTTGTCGGCGCCGTGCGGTGAGAATAGACGAGCACAAAGGAGACAGCAGACATGAAGAAGTTCCGCGTCCACGTGAACGGGAAGGCGTATGAGGTGGAGATCGAGGAGCTGGGCGGAGCGGCGGCGGCCCCCGCGGCGGCTCCGAAGCCTGCGGCGGCCGCTGCGGCGGCGAAGCCTGCGGCGGCCCCTGCGGCTCCGAAGCCTGCGGCGGCCCCTGCGGCGGCGGGCGACGAGGTGATCACGGCGCCGATGCCGGGGAAGATTCTCTCGATTGCGGTGAAGAAGGGCCAGGAGGTCAAGGAGGGCGATCTGATCCTCGTGCTGGAGGCGATGAAGATGGAGAACGAGATCTTCTGCGGCCGGGGCGGCACGGTGAAGGAGATCCCCGTCAACGAGGGGGCCACGGTGAACACGGGCGACACGATGGCGATCGTGGGCTGAGGGTCCGTCGCGCAACGGGAAGGAAAGGATAGGTCCATGGAAATCAACTTCATGCAGGCCGTTCAGGGGCTGGTGGCCAACACGGGGTTTTTGACCATCACGATCCAGCAGGGGATCATGCTCGTGATCACGTTCATCCTGCTGTATTTGGCGATCGTGAAGGGGTTCGAGCCCTTGCTGCTGTTGCCGATTGCGTTCGGGATGCTGCTGGCGAACCTGCCGAGCACGGGGCTGATGGGGGCTCCGACGGTGGAGATCGACGCGGTGACGGGCAAGGAGAAGACGGTGGTGGGGGGGCTGTTGTGGTACCTCTACCAGGGGGTGAAACTGGGGATCTACCCGCCGCTGATCTTTCTGGGGGTGGGGGCGATGACGGACTTCGGGCCGCTGATCGCCAACCCCAAGACGCTGCTGCTGGGGGCGGCGGCGCAGCTGGGGATTTTTTCGACCTTCCTGGGGGCGCTCTACCTGGGGTTCACGCCGCAGGAGTGCGGATCGATCGGGATCATCGGGGGGGCCGACGGGCCGACGGCGATCTTTGTGACCTCGAAGCTGGCGCCGCACCTTTTGGGGGCGATCGCGGTGGCGGCCTACTCGTACATGGCGCTGGTTCCGATCATCCAGCCGCCGATCATGAAGCTGCTGACGACGAAGAAGATGCGCACGGTGGTGATGGAGCAGCTGCGGCCGGTGTCGAAGACGGAGCGGATCATTTTTCCGATCGCCGTGACGATCGTGTGCGTGCTGATGCTGCCGGACGCGGCGCCGCTGATCGGGATGCTGATGCTGGGGAATTTGTTTCGGGAGTCGGGGGTGGTGGGTCGCCTCAACGACACGGCCCAGAACGCCTTGATCAACATCGTGACGATCTTCCTGGGGGTCACGGTGGGGGCGACGGCGAGCGCGGAGAACTTTTTGACCTTTCAGACGATCTCGATCGTGGTGCTGGGGCTCCTGGCCTTCTGCGTGGGCACGGCGGGGGGGGTGGTCTTCGGGATCATCATGTACTACTTCTCCGGGGGCAAGGTGAACCCGCTGATCGGTTCGGCGGGGGTGTCGGCGGTTCCGATGGCGGCGCGGGTCTCGCAGGTGGTGGGGCAGCGGGAGAACCCGAAGAACTTTTTGCTGATGCACGCCATG
>MVQS01000246.1 GCA_002067855.1 Syntrophaceae bacterium PtaB.Bin038 | reverse complement strand
AAGCGGGGAGGCGGCTTCGAGGAGATCCTTCCTCTCATCATGGGCAGGCGGATCAGCGAGGCCTGGGACACGGGCGACGTGGACCTCGCCCCCATGATGGTGGGGCAGTCCGTGGGACTCGTCCGCGACGTCCCCTCCTGCGCGGAGCTGCTGGAGAGGATGACCCGCGAGGCCGAGGAGCGCATCGCGTCGGCTCAGGGGCGTATTCGGTAAACCCCGGAAAGGGGGACTGTCCCCTTTTTTACGTTGAATCGCACGGAGTGGCCCGGCCATGGATATCCCCTCGGCCATCCTGATCGTCCTGGGGCTTGCCCTTTTCGAGTCGATCACGAGCATCGACAACGCCATCATCAACGCCGAAATCCTGCAGGGAATGCAGCCCAGGGCGCGGAGGTGGTTTCTCACGTGGGGCATCATCATCGCCGTTTTTGTCGTTCGGGGAGTCCTGCCCTGGCTCATCGTCTGGGTCATGGCGCCGGGCGTCGGGCCCTGGGGTGCGCTGACGGCCAGCCTGACCGGCGACCCGGCGGCCCTCGAGGCCATTCAGGAAAGTGCCCCCGTCCTTCTCATGGGGGGCGGGGTCTTCTTCGTATTCCTCTTCTTCCACTGGATCTTTCTGGAACCCAAGAAGATCGGCCTGCCCGTCGAGCTCGTCTTCGCCCGGCAGGGGGCCTGGTTCTATGCCGTCGTCTCGATCGTGCTCACGGCCATCGTCTGGTTTGCCCTCGAGGAGGGCCCGATGCTTGCCTTCGGGGCCGTCGTGGGCTCCACGGCCTTCTTCATCACCCACGGGTTCAAGCGCTACGCCGAGGAACAGGAGGCGCGCATGCTCTCCGGAGAGGCCCGCATGACCGACATCGGGAAGATCCTCTACCTGGAGGTGATCGACCTGACGTTTTCCATAGACGGCGTCGTGGGGGCCTTCGCCTTCACGCTGGCGGTGCCCCTCATCCTGCTCGGCAACGGCATCGGCGCCGTCGTCGTCCGTCAACTCACGGTTTACGGCGTCGACCGGATCAAAAAATACGTCTACCTCAAAAACGGCGCCATGTACTCCGTCTTCATCCTGGGCTGCGTGATGATCGCCCACGGGTTTGGGGTGCATATCCCCGAGTGGCTCGCGCCCCTGGCGACGTTTTTCATCGTCGGCTACTTCTTCCTCAAGTCACGATGGCAGGCCAGAAAGGCCCGGGAGACATCCTGAACGGAAAAGGGCGGCTGCCTCGACCCGGCCGCCGCCCCGACACCACCTCTATCCGACTCCCTCCCTTCTTCGCCCCAGGAATGACGGCCGCCTGCGCTCCAGGAAGCACTTCACCCCTTCCGCTGCATCGGCGGTCCTCGACATGTCCGCGATTCCCCGGGCCTCGAGCTCCATCTGGGTCTCGAGGGTCGTCGTGAAGGTCTCGTTGAGGAGCTTCTTCACGGAGCCGAAGGAAAGCGTAGGCTCCGCCGCCACCATCCCCGCCAGCTTCGCCGCCTCGGACGCCGGTTCCGCGTCGGGCACCACCCGGGTGACGGCGCAGGGATCATAGCATGAAGACGGCCACGACGATGACTCCGACAAACCCGGCCATGGCAGGCCATAGGTTGCGCCTTGCAATCTCGACGGGGTCCGAGCCGGTGATGGCGGCCGCCGGGATGAGGGCCCAGGGGATGATCGTCCCGCCGCCCACGGCCACGGCGAAGAATTGGCCCAGCGCACCCAGGGTGGCCACATCGAGCTGCGTGGGACCGCCCAGGGCCTGGGCAAGGGTCCCCGCCAGCGGGAGCCCCGAGAACCCCGACCCGTCAAGCCCCGTGATCCCGCCGACCACGGCCTGGATGACGGCGATGGGCACGGCGCTCAGGGGGACGGCATTGGCCAGGGCCTGGCCTAGGTCGAACAGGAGGCTCTTGGCCCCGTCGCCGAAGATCGCCTTGGCCGTTCCGGGAGAGCCCATGAAGAAGAACGCGGCAATCAGCAGGACCGGCGCAAAGATCCGGATTCCGAACATGAACCCCGCCCGCGTGTGCTCGGTGAGCTTTTCAAAGCCGTGCTTCCCGTACCCGCCAAGGGCGACGAAGACCATGACGATCCCCACGGTCCCGCCCAGCAGCGCCGTCGCGTCGCCTCCCCGAAGCTTCAAAACGAGCATGCCTGCCACGTCGAGGGCAAAGAGACCCGCGATGACGGGCAGGGCGATCCTCCTGAACCCCGGGTTGGCGGCGGTCCACTTCTGCCTTTCCTTCAGGGCCTCGGCGGACGCCTCGAAGGGGGCCCACTCGATGGGTTTCCCCGCGTTGGCCCGGATGTCCCGCTTCACGGAGCGGAAGGACAGGGGCAGGGCGATGACCGCCCAGACGAGCAGCATGGGCACGCTCTTCCACATGACGGCATCGACGGGCACTCCGGCTGTCCTGGCGGTGATCCCCGGCGCTCCCTGGATGATGAAGTCCGTCGTCAGCGCGCATCCGTAGCCGAACATGCTGATCGCCATGGCGGCGTTGATGGGCGAGAGGCCCGCCTTGATCGCTGCGGGCAGCAGCAGGGCCCCCACGAGCGCGATGGCCGGAGAGGGCCAGATGAGCCAGGCCACGAGCATGATGACAACCCCCATGACCCAGAAGGCCACTTCCGGCGAGACGAGCATCCTCTGCACCGGCCGGAACATCATTTCGGCCAGTCCCGTCTCCTCGAGCATCTTCGCCATGGCCACGATGATCGAGATGATGGCGATGATCCCCAGGAGCTCGGTGAAGGCGACGGTCAACGAGTTGAATACGGCCTGCACGGCCTTGACGAAGCCGCCCGTTACAACCCAGGCCAGGACAAGCGAGGCCACGATGCAGACCAGCGGCGTCTCCCTGCGCATGGCCATGGTGACGAGCACGGCCACGATGAAAAACGCGTACACCCAGTGCGCAAGCGTCAGTTCCACGTCAGGTTCCTCCTCTGAATAGGTCCAGGAGCCCGGCCTTTTCGACCCTCTCCCGTACGGACGGCCGGTCCAGCGTGTAGAGGCCCAACCCCTTCATTCGTTCGAAGTACACGGACCCCGAGAAGGTGAACTTGCAGCCGAGACCCTCTTCGGTGGCCATCTGCTCCCGCACGAACGCGACGGCGTCGCCCGCGGCGAGGGTGCGGGGCAGGATCAGCGGGTTCTCCCCCCGGGTGTGCCGGACGGCGTTGAAGCCGGCAAGCGTCCCCGTGACGATGGCCTCCGTGTGGCCCACGAGCAGCCCGGCCTTCTCGCCGGAGCAGAAGAGATTCCCCACCCCCCGGACCTTCAGTCCGTCGTCGCGCGGCGACATGCCCACGTAGCGGATGGAGTTCCCCAGCCCCCCCGCGTAGGGGTCCTCGTAGCGGGCATTTTCGAATCCCCCGATTTTCCGAAGCGTTTTGAGCGGGAAGAAGGGCACCATGAGCTTGGCATGTCCCGTGTCGAGCAGGACGAGGTTCGCCTCGAACTCGGGGATGGCGTACTGCTGGCAGGCCTTGATCGAGGTCCGGACTTCCTTCTGCAGGGAAAGGGGTAAAGGGACAACGACGACTCCTGTTCGATTCAGCTCGGAGACGAGGTCGCGCGAGAGGGACTCCTTCAGGAGCTTGCAGGAGCCGCTCATGGCCCCAACCTGGCCGCCCCTGCGTCCCGCGATTTCCTTGACGCCGCAGAGTGCCGTGACGCTGACCCTCCCCCCGAAGGCGGGACAGCGCAGCACGCAGAGCACGCAGCCGTTTCCGTACTTCGCGCACTGGCCGGGAGGGCCCGCAGTGCCCGTGGCGTCGACGTAGGCCCCGGCCGTGAAGCTGACCGTTTCGTCTCCCTCCTTGCCGTGGATGGCGGTGATGGAGCCGTCCTTCATTTCCACGTCGTTGACGCGGGTGGCAATCCGGATCTCGACGCCCCTGGACTGGAGGAAGGAACGCACGAGGGGCTCCATGGTGGCCACGTTGTACAGGGAGGCGTGGGGGTGCCCGGGAAACTCGATGTCGCGGTGAAGGGAGTTGGCGTCGGCAAGCTCGAAGAGATCGCCCCCGCCCAGGGCGATCATCTCCTCGGCGGCGGTCCAGCGGCCGTTGTTGCGCATGATCCCGCCCACGAGCCCCGTGCCCAGGAGCATGTCCGTGCGCTCGACGAGGGTGACCTCGGCCCCCTGCTTTGCGGCGGTGAGGGCGGCGGCGCAACCGGCCCAGCCCGCCCCGACGACGACGATTCTCATTGGTCCTCTTCGCGGGTTCAAGTGACGCATCGTACCCATTCTCTCTGCGCTTGTAAATGGGCAGAGTGACGTCCCGTGCACGGGGTAAAAAAACTCCTAAGGTCCGGGCTCGATTCTCCCGATTGAATTACCGGAGAACGCGCGATGAAGGCATCCAGGGCAGATCTGCACCAGTTCGAGTACGGCGTCGGGCTCGTTTCCCTCGTGGTCCTCGTGGCCGGGCTGAACATCCTCGACGCGGTGTTCACGCACCTGATCCTCTCCATGGGGGGCGCCGAGTGCAACCCCGTCGTCCGGGCGGCCATCGACGCCTACGGCGACCGGTTCTGGGTCTGGAAGGTTGCCGCCGTCTCCTCCCTGCTCGTCCTGATGTGCCTCTACAGCCGCCTCAAGCTCTTCCGGGCGATCCTCGCCGGCACGGCCCTGCTCTTCGCGGGTGTCATCTCCTGGCAGCTGCACCTCCTGGCCAACGGCCCCCTGGGACGCTGACCGAGACATCAGGAACACCCTCGCCTGTGAGAATCCAGCCGGAATCTTTCCCGGATCCGCCACGCCGCAAGCCCGGCTGCGACCGTAGCAAGCCCCACGAGGCTCTCGAGCGGTCTCTGCGCCATGGTGAAGAGGATCATGGCCGCCGCCCCGGCCAGAAAAAGCCAGGGGACGATCGGCCAACCGGGCACGGCGAGGTTTCCGCCCTCCCGTATTTTCAGCAGGATCAGGGCCGACACGGTCGCCGCCGTGCTCAGGCTGAGGGTGAACCCGATCCAGGTGAGGAGCGCCTCGAAGGTCGCGCTCCATAGAAAGGCGAGGGCCAGCGCCGCCTGGACGGCGATGGCCGCCCGCGGCGGCCCGGTCACGGCGGCCAGGCGCCGGGGCAGGTAGCCGTCGGCGGCCATCTGCGCGTAGACGCGGGGCCCGGCCATCACGAGCGAGGAGACGCTGCTCACGAGCACGAGCGCAATGATCCCCGCCACGGCCTCCTCCAGGACGGCTCCGCCCACGGCCCGGGCTGCGATCCGCCCCACCTCGAGCCTTCCCGCAAGCTCGGCCGTCGGCGCCGAAAAGACGAAGACGGCGTTGAGGGCCAGGTACAGGGCGGTGACGATCGCCGTGCCCAGCAGGAGCGCACGCGGGACCGTGCGCTCCGGGTCCCGGATCTCGCCTGCGATGTACACGGCGGCGTTCCAGCCCGAGTAACTGAAGGAAACCCAGACGAGCGAGACCCCGAAGGCCGCGAGGGGGAAGGTCCCTGAAGGCTCGGGGGGCGGAGCCTCGCCCGCCGCGAGGGCGAATACGACAAAGGCTGCGATCAGGGCGATTTTGAGCAGGACCGCCCCGTTTTGCACCTGCGCGCCCCTGCGGACCTCGGCGGCGTGCACGGCGGCAAAGACCGCGATCAGGATCGACCCCGCCGCCGCCGGGGAGAGGCCCCCGAGCCAGGGCCTCGCGTAGGTCCCGAAGGCGAAGGCCGCCGCCGCGAGGGGAGCCGAGAAGCCGACGAGCAGCGAAAGCCAGCCCGCCACGTATCCCGCCGCCGGGTGCAGGGCACGGGATAGAAAAAGGTATTCCCCGCCCGACTCGGGGATGCGCCGGGCCAGTGCCCCGTAGCACATGGCCCCGAGGGCGGCATGCACCCCCCCCACGGCCCAGGCGAGCAGGACGTAGAGCGGCGATCCCAGATCGGCGAGCAGAAACCCGCTCGTGGTGAAGACCCCCGCCCCGATCATGTTAGCCACCACGAGCGCCGCGGCGCTCGTGAGCCCGAGACTCCTCTGCGGCTCCACGCTGCCCCTCCCGTCGGTTTCGCCTCGATCCGCCTCTGCCGAGGGGGAAAAAGTATAGGGGATGCGCGTTGCGGCGACAAGCGATATGTGCGCCGTGTGCCGCCCAAGTCGCGCCTTGAATCGCCGGGCAAGGTGGTTTACCATGGGCCCACGCGAAACCCGATCCAGGAGGGGGCGATGAGGACGCAGGCATTGACGCGGTGGGTGGTTGCGCTGACGCTGGCGGGTCTTCTTTCCGGAATCCCCGGCCCGCGGGTCCTGGCGAAGGAGCCGTCGCCTCCCAGGAGCCGAGGCGAGGCGAAGACGGCGCCCGCGGGAGCCCTGCCGGCGACCGTGACGATCGTGAAAAAATGGGACGGCGAATTCCCCGTCAGCGCGCTGAAGAAACTGCCCCGGGGCCAGCAGAAGACACCGGGCGGGTACATCGGGGACCCGGGCACCTTCGCGGACGTCTGGAAGTCCTTCAAGCCGGGAGAAAAGGTGCCGGCCGTCGATTTCGGGAAGAACATGGTCGTTTTCACGCGCAACGTGAAATTCTACAACCGCAAGGCCATCACGAAGGTCACCCTCCTCGACGGCATCATGGAGGTCCAGGGGGTCGAGACGGTGACGTCGGTGCCCGTGACGAACAAGGTCGCCATGGCGATGGCCGAGGTCCCCCGCAGGGGGGTGAGGTCCCTTCGTGCGGGGGACAAGTTCATTTCCGTCAAGTGATCCGTCCCCCGGCTCGACGCCGTCGAGCCGGGGGGAAATAAAGCCTTGACCTGCCGAGGGGGCTGTAGTAGCTTGAGACTGCGTCCGGGGCGGCTTTCGGAAAGATGCCGGGGCGCGGGATTTTGCAAAGCAGCATTTTGACGCGTAGGGGTTGGCCGCCATACTCTCAAAGTGTGGCGGCTTTCTGTTATCCGTCCGCGCCATAGATCAGGGCCGTTGCGCACGGCAGCGCGGCGGAAGGCCCCAGAAAAGGAGATAGCCATGAACAAGAAACTGTACGTCGGGAACCTCTCCAGCGAGGCGACGGAGGATGAGCTGCGGTACAATTTTTCCCAGGCGGGGAACGTCCTGTCGGTGAGTCTCATCAAGGACCGGATGACGGGCCTCAACAAGGGCTTCGGGTTCGTCGAGATG
>MVQS01000245.1 GCA_002067855.1 Syntrophaceae bacterium PtaB.Bin038 | reverse complement strand
GGAAGTTGTGGCCGTGCAGGTCCTCGCACCGGCCCCCGATCCTGAGGGCGTGGGCCGCGGAAAAGCTCTTTGTGACGGTAACTCTGAACATGCCGGCCCCCTTCGTCGACTGGTCGTTCATGCCGTTCTTATACCACAGTTTCCCTGCCCGTTGCGCAAAAGTTGGGCGCGGGACGGCACGGGGCAACTACGAAAGTTTCTGTAGGGATGCTCATGATTCCTTCCTACGGCCGGGCCGAGAAAAATCACCTCCCCGGCGTATTGCCATTTCCGGGCCCGGACGGTAGGATTTCAGTCGAAAGTGCTTGGAAGGGCGTGTTGCGAAGGAGGCGTCCGTGAAAACGTTCAAGACCATCGACGACCTGATCCGGGAAAAGGACCTGACGGCGGAGGAGCTGGAGCGGCACCGGGAGCTCATCGAGGAGTGCCGCGCCCGCGAGGCCCAGCTGAAGGAGTACTCGCGGGCGACGCGGGCGAGCATGGCGAAGATGACGGAAGAGCTCGACAAGCTCAGCCGGACGGCGGAGGAGCTCTGGCAGGAGGCCCAGCGGCTCTCGCGGCGGGTCAACGGGATCTACCTGCACGTCGCGCCTGCCCCCGCGAAGAAGGTGTACCACTGAGCGGCCCGTAGCGAAAGGCAAAAAGCTTACGGGGCATTCGAAGAACCCGCACCTCGGTCGTTTCCCTCATTCGAGCCAGCACGTGATCTCGGCGGCACGTTCGAGGATCAGGTCGGCACCGGCCTCCCGCAGATCAGCGGCCGCGGAGTAGCCCGTCAGCACCCCGACGGCCAGCGCCCCCACCGCCTTCCCCACCCGGATGTCCATGGGGTGATCCCCCACCATGGCGGACGTCGAAGGCTCCGCGTCCAGCAGTCTCAGCACGGCCCGGATGTGATCGGGGTGGGGCTTCACCCGCTCCGTGTCGTCCCGCGTCACGACGGCATCGCTGTAGTTGCCGATGTCGGGGAAGACCGCCCTCACCGCCTCGAGGCAGTTGCGGGTGAGGACGCCGGTCTTGATCCCGCGGCGCCTCAGCTCCGCGAGCATCTTCCGGACGTCCGGGAACAGAAAGCTGTACGCCGCTCCCGCCAGCTCCCGGTCGGCCACCCGCCTCAGGGCGAGGTCGGAAAAGGCGCCCTGCCGCCCTGGGCTCTTCCGGCCGATCCGCCGGCTCATCTCTTCGATCATCTCGAGCACGAAGAGCCGTTCCATGCCGTCATCCCCGATTCCATAGGAGGAGGCCAGATCGACGATGTCCCTGCGCATCGCACGGAAGTCGATGTTCAGGAGGGCGAGCGTTCCGTCGAAGTCGAAGACGACGGCCTCAAGCCTCAGCATGCGGTCCGGCATGGTGCCTTCCTTCCCTCACGGCGAGGGGGTTCTTTGGTTGCCCGTCGCGTAATCCGGCCGCAGCGACTTGCGGATCACGCGATGGGAGTTTCCCTCGGGCAGGGTGAACCCGAAGACGATTTCCAGGAAATTCATGACGATGTCCATGGTGGCCCCCCAGAGCACCTCCTCGCGGCCCCCGGGCGGCGTGTAGAGGAAGCAGGGAAAGTTCCTCACCGGCTCCACCTCGTGGCGGAAAGGCAGCTTCGATTCGATTTCGACGGTCAGGGTGCCGTAGCGCTCCGTGTCGAACAGGGCCGCGAGCGGGATCTCGATGACCCGCTCCACCTCCCGGTTGGGGCGGAATTTCCATTCCCTCTTTACGAGACCCACGACGGGGAAGATGACCCGGGAGAACACGTAGAGTTCCCGGGAGGGCAGGGCGCCGAGAAACCGCACGTTGAACGGGCTGATCCGGACCTCCTCCCAGGCCTCGCGCAGCGCGTTGGTCAGGAACAGGGCGATGTGGCCCAGGGTCTTCGACCCCCGGGCCCTCGCGAGCGAAAGGGGGCGGCCCCGCATGATCGGCGTGAGCCCCGACGCAACGAGGGACTTCAGCAGGCGGTCCGTCACGGGATCGAGCATGCCCCCGGGACAGCTGAGGTCCCCGGGCTGGGGGACGAGGGAGGAGCGCTTGATGATCTGCAGCATGAACCCCCTGTCGGCTCCCGCGCCCCCGTGATGGTGCAACAGGAGGATCACCCCGGCGGCCAGCCAGCGTTCCTCGGTGCCGTTGCGGCTTCGGATGAAGTCGACCCGCTCCTCGTAGTCGATGGGGACGCTTCCCAGGCGTTCGATGATCCGCTCGGTGACCCTTACGGGGTCCGACAGGTCGATGGACGGCATGACAGGCTCCGCGAATGCGCTCATTATACCCATTTCGGGGCCGGCGGCAAGGCCCTCCCCGGGCCGGCGGTCAGCGCCCCGGCGAACCGTCCCGCATCACCCGCTCCAGGAGGTCTTCGAACCAGACCCGGAGGCGGAGATCCTGCAGGAAGCCGCAGTGGCCCCCGTAGCGCTCGATGCGCACCTGGAGCCGCTCGTTGCCTCGCAGGGTGCGGAAATCGTCGACGGGGATGACCGGGTCGTCCTCGGCGGCAAGGATCGTCACGGGGACGGAGAGACCGGAGAAGTCGGCCCCGGCGACCCGGTAGGCCCGGAAGTACTCGTGCACGTTTCGGAAGGGGGTGCAGCGCGGGATGATGCGTTCGGTGATCTCCATGCAGCTCTTGAGCCCCATCACGTCGCCGAAGTCATAGAGGCCGGGGAACGCGCGCTGCTTGGCGGCAAGCGAGCGCTTCCACTTCCTCACGAAGTAGTCCCGATAGACGAAGAGGCCGCCGTCGATGGCATGGGTGGCCTTCAGCGGGTCCAAAACCGGGCTGACGGCGACGATGTTCCGGAGCCCCTCCGCCTGTCCCGGCAGGAGCCGCAAGGCGATCCGGAGACCGAAATTGCCTCCCAGCGAGAAGCCGATCAGGTGGCAGGGCCTGCCGCCGGCCCCGGCGACGATGTTCAGGACGGCCGTGAAGACCTCCTCGATCCGCGCGCTGTGGAAGACGCCCCTGTTGAGGGCGTGGCTCCCGCCGTGGTCCCGCAGGTTGAGGCGGAACACGTCGTAGCCGCCGAGGAAGAGCCTCCGTCCCGTCGTCAGCATGTACGTGGACTCCGCGCTGCCCTCCCAGCCGTGGAGCAGGATGGCGAGACCGCGGGAAGACCCCGGGGGCCGGGCCGTGCGGCAGCCGACGAGCCGTACCCCCCGCCCCCCGTCGACGAGCGCCTGCTCGGAATGCGCGCGCAGAGGGTTTTCCCCCCGGGCACGGATCTTGAGGCTGGCCAGGATCGTCTGCAGGTGGGGGTTCCGCAGCGGGAGCGACGGCGTGAAGGGCCTCAGCGGGACCGTGCCCGTCGGGATCGGATGCGTCATGGGCCCGCTGCAGGCTCCCCGACGGGGATGAGGTAGAGGGGCCTTTCCTCCCGCGAGAGACCGAGGGCCCGGTGCACCCCGTCGTCGTGGAAGGCGCCGACAGCCACGGAACCCAGGCCCAGGGCGACAGCCGCCAGGTGGATGTTCTGGGCCGCGTGCCCCGCCTCCATGTGCACGTACCGCTCGGCCCGGCTGCCGTAGCGTGCCCTCGTGCGCTCGTAGACGGCGGAGAGGACGACGACCGCCGGCGCCCGGGCGACGCAGCGCTGGCCGTAGGCGGCGGCGGCGAGGTTCGAGATCACGTTGCCGGCCGCTCTCTGCTCGAGCCGATGGCGGTCCGGGCGATAGCGAAACACCCCGTCGGGCGTGACGATGTCGATCTCCAGGGGGTACAGGGCGCCCGCCGAGGGGACCGTGCGTCCCCCCCAGGGACGGGTCTGACCGCCGGCGGCCCAGAGGATCTGGGCGATCTCCTCCCGCGTAAGCGCCCGCGGGCGGAAGTCGCGGACCGATACGCGCTTCGCCATCGCCTCCTCGAGCGAGACGCTTCCTCTTTGTTTCGGCTCGGGCAGCGGGATCACCCGCAGGGCTCCTTCCTTTCCCGCCGCCGCGGTGCCGGCCGACCGAACCGGCGAGGCGTGCGCGAGGCTCACGAGGACGGCCAGGCCTGCGGCGAGGAACAGCCCCGGCAGGGGCGGGCGGGACGGGACGTCGTGTTCCATGGCAAAGGGATAGCAGAAAAGAAGGCCCTTTTAAATATCTTTTTCATGTGTGGTATAATCCGCGCCGGCCATCAAACCGGACGGGCGTGACATGGACGGGAAACGAAGACCGGCAAGGCAGTACTGGAGGCACGTCGTCGGCTGGCCCCTGCTGCTGCTCGGCATCGCCGGCCTGGCGCTCCCCTTTCTGCAGGGGATCCTGTTCATCCTCGTCGCCCTGACCGTCCTCGCCCCGGAAGTCCCCGCGGTGCGGCGGCTGGCGGCGGCCCTGCGGCGGCGCTACCCGGCCGCGTTCGAGAAGGCCGCGGAGATCAAGCAGGACCTGAAGCGGCGGTTCGGTCTGCCGTGAACGGCACGGACCGCAAGAACAAAAGGGCCTTGAATCGAGGGAGGTTCGATGTTAAAGAATCAGGACCGGCGGACAGGCCGGCGAGGAGACACAGGATGAAGAAGACAATCGGGTTGGCCCTGGGCATGATTCTCTTGACGGCCGCCGTTTGCACCTCCGCCCCCGAGGCGCAGCCGACGAAGAGGATCGCGATCCTGCCCTTCACCGTGAACAGCAGCGAGAACATCAACTACATCCGCGACGGGATCTGGGACATGCTCATCTCCCGCGTGACCGTCAGCGGGAAGACGGACGTCCTGAGCAAGACCAGCGTGGTCGATGCAATGGGCAAGGGGCCGGGCAAGGAACTCACGCAGGCCGACGTGTCGGCGATCGGGAAGCGTCTCAAGGCGGATTACGTGGTCTGGGGGAGCATCACCAAGATCGGGGACAGCCTCAGCCTCGACGGGAAGCTCCTCGACGTGGCTTCCAGCCAGTCCCCGGTGACGCTCTACGAGCAGACCCGCGGCATGAACGAGGTGATCCCCAGGATCAGCGACTTCTCCCAGAGGATCCGGTCCCACGTCACGGGCGAGGCGCCGCCCGCCGCGGCTGCGGCGCAGGCGGCCCCGGCGCCCGCCGCACCGGCCGCCGCGGCGGCCTCGGGGGCCGCTGCAGGCGCGGCCGCCGGGGCAGGCAGGGGCCAGGAGGCGGACATCGTGTCGGGGATGCGATCGGGCAAGACGACCTACACGAGCATCATCAACCCGGAATTCATCACGACGGGCGTCTCGCCGGACAAGAAGGGATTCTGGATGAGCCCGAAGTACGCATCCGAGTTCCGCAGCCTCGACATCGGCGACGTCAACGGCGACGGCCTCAACGAAATCGTGGTCGCCGACGCGACAAACGTCACGATCTACCAGAAGAAAGGCCAGGAATTCAGGGTCCTCAAGAAAATCCAGGGAGGACAGCACGACAGCTACCTCGGGGTGGACATCGCCGACGTCAACGGCAACGGGATCCCCGAGATCTTCGTGACGAGCATCAACCGACAGACGATCGACTCCTTCGTCCTCGAGCACCGCAACGGCAACTACGAGGTCATCGCCAGGGGCCTCCCGTTCATGATGCGGGCGATCAACACGACGGGCACGACGAGGCTGCTCGGGCAGATGCTGGCCGTCGGATCGGGCAAGCAGGAGAACCCCTTCAACAACCCCATCCACCTCGTCGTCTGGGAGGACGGGAAATACAGGCTGGGCGAGAGATTGATGATTCCCGCGGGACTGTCGGTCTACGGCATGACCCTGGATTCCGTCGACGGCACGGGGGTCGAGCGGATCCTCACCTACGACGAGAACGACTACCTCCGGATCTACGAGAAGACGAACAAGCTCCTCATCCACCTGCAGTCCTTCCGGACGGCCAGCGAGCTGATCTGGCGCAGCGACGAGCAGTTCGGCGGAAGCAACAGCTCGTTTTCCCCGGCCTACGCCTCCGGCACGCGGAGCATGGCGGATGCGCCGGACCTGATCTTCATGAAACCCCGCATCCATACCTACAATCTCAGCAGGAACGGGAAGAAGAACGTGATCGTGGTCAAGAACATCTCCGGGTTCGGCAGGGTCATGAAGAACATGCAGCTCTTCACGTCGGCGGAGGTGTACAACCTCGAGTGGGACGGCCTGGGGCTTGCCGAGGTGTGGCGGACGAGGAAGATCAGCGGCTACGTGGCCGACTACCAGATCAAGGACATCGACAACGACGGGCAGGACGAGATCGTGCTGGCCCTCGTGCTGTCCGTGGGCCCCACGATCAAGACGAACAGCTGCCTGGTGGCCTACAAGCTGGCCCCGCAGCCGGAGCCCCCGGGGCAGCTGCAGGTGAAGTAGCGGCGGGACTCTTGACAATTGAAGAAAAGTAGGGTAGATACGGCCTTCTTTTTCGAGGCGGCGTAGCTCAGTCGGTTAGAGCATGCGGCTCATATCCGCAGTGTCCGGGGTTCAAGTCCCTGCGCCGCC
>MVQS01000244.1 GCA_002067855.1 Syntrophaceae bacterium PtaB.Bin038 | reverse complement strand
AAAAACCGCCAAGACCCTAAAGAGCATGGCGGTGATCCTTTGCACTTCAAAATGTCTGTATCCAACTTTACTCGCGCCCTGTCCGGGCGCTTTATGTATGGGTAGAATACACATGCCGGTGGAGGTTGTCAAGAAGAAATCCGGTTTTTTTTCAGCCGATGCTCTTCTGCAGCACGCGGAGGAAATTCCCTCCCGGCAAGGCGGAGATCTCCTTGCACGTGAAGCCTTGCTCACTTCAGAAAGCATGCAAACCGCGGGTCGTGCGAGCCGGGCGTGAACTCGATGAAGCTGTACTCGGCGGCCCCGTGGACGGTGAAGGGATCCTTCTTCATGATCTCCCGCGCCTCGTCGATGCCGACGGTGGCGAGGATGGCCCCGCCCACGCGCGGGTTCTGGGGGCCGGAGACGATGAACTTCGACTGTCTGTAGTGCTCGGCCAGAAACGCCCGGTGCTCCGCCAGCAGGGAGTCGATGACCTCCAGCGGCTTTGTGTACCTGCTCGTGATGATGACCATGGCGGCCTCCTTCACTCTTTCGTTCACTTCAGCCGGATCGACTCGATGATCACGGGGCTGCGGGGGCAATCCGAGGAGAAGGGCCCCTGTGCCCCCGTCGGGACGGAGGCGATGGCGTCCACCACGTCCATCCCTTTCGTCACCCTGCCGAAAACGGCGTATCCGTAGTCGCGGACGCCGTGGTCGAGCGGGACGTTGTCGACGACGTTGATGAAGAACTGCGCCGTGGCGGAATCCACCTCGGGGGTGCGGGCCATGGCAAGAGTGCCGCGCTCGTTCTTCAGTCCGTTGGCGGCCTCGTTCTTGATGGGCGGGCGTGTGGCCTTCCGGCTGTAGTAGCGGTTGAATCCCCCGCCCTGGATCATGAAGCCGGAGATGACCCGGTGGAAGATCGTCCCGCTGTAAAAGCCGTCTTCGATGTACCTCAGGAAGTTGTCGACCGTGATGGGCGCCCTGTCCCGGTAGAGCACGGCCTCGATTTCGCCCTTGCTGGTTTTGATCACGACCGTCGGGTTGCCCTTGCCCTTGTCCTCGGCGAGCGCCGTGGCTGCGAGCAGGGACAGAGCGGCGACGATCCATAGGATCCTCTTCATGCGGGGCCTCCTTTGCGGGCACAACATTTCAGCGGGAAGTGTAAAGGATGAAGGCGGGCTTGTCCAGCGCCGTCATGCTCCGTCAAATGACGCCCCGGTCACGGAAGGGTCCTGATCCCGCACGTGCCGCCCCCGACGCCGAAGTCCTTGAGAAAGGCATCGAATTCCCGCGTCCAGATGGGGATTCCGTCCATCGAGTGAAACAGGCCGTGCCCGTCCTCCCCGAAGGGAGGCTGGATGACCAGGCGGCCCTTGCCGCCCGCCTTTTCGAACGCCGCAAACCATTCCCTGACGTACTTCGGAGAGAAGAACTTGTCGTTCTCCGCATAATGCCAGAGGACGGGCACCCGGATGGTCCGGGAAAATCTGGAAACGGTCGCCGCGAGGGACTGCGGGTCGCAGGGTTCTCCGGGTCGGGTTGCCGGATCGCCCCCATGGCCGCCGGAGAAGTTGATGACGGCGATCAGTCCGCCGGGGTTCATGCTCGCCGCAGCCAGAGAGCCGAATCCGCCTGCAGACTGTCCGACCAAAATGACACACTCGGGATGGACAAAGGGCAGTTTCGCGGCGTACTCGGCGGCCGCGACGATGTCCCGGCCCGCGGCCCTACCCGCCTCGTAGTATACAGGCGATGCGCACTTGCCCTTGTCCTCGGCGTAATCGCCGCCGGTGGCGCCTTGTCCCCGCCGGATCGGCACGATGACGGCAAAACCGCGCTTGATGAACTCCCGGATCTGGGGGATTCGCCGGAATCGACCGATCTTGGCGCGATCTGCCGCATGGGGCGGGGTGCCGTGGTTCAGCACCACGACCGGGAACGGGCCTTCCCCGTTCGGCCTGTATATCGTCGCCGTGAGCAGCACCTCTTTGACGCCGAACCATCCTTCGACCTTGACAGGCACCTGAACAACCTGTTCATGAAGATCGGCTCGGAGTCGAT
Organism: Syntrophaceae bacterium PtaB.Bin038; assembly: GCA_002067855.1. GTDB lineage: Bacteria > Desulfobacterota > Syntrophia > Syntrophales > UBA2192 > UBA2192. The sequence continues at coordinate 5,371 of MVQS01000244.1, read as the reverse complement.
CATCGTCCGCCCGTGCCGGGGCGGCCGAAAGGGTGCAGAGCAGCGCCAGGATACAGCATAGCCGCAGGGTCATCGTCGATTGCCCCCTATGAACCGTCCGGGGCGGATGGTTATCGCGGCGTCTGCCTTTTTCCTTTTGCGTGGTTGATGCACTTGTGGGCGCCGGAGTGTCCCCTGTCATAACAGCAGGGATCGCCACAGGAGCATTTCCCGAGGCAGTACCGGGTTGCCTTGACCGGCTTCCTGACGGCCTTTTTCACCGTCTTCTTCGCCGCGGCCTTCGTTGCCGCTTTTTTTGCCGCCGGCTTCTTTGCGGCCGCTTTCGTCGACGTTTTTTCCGCCGCCGCTTTTTTCGGTGCCGCCGTTTTCCCCGCCGCCGTCTTGGTTGCTGCTTTTTTCTGCGCCGCTTTCTTCGTGGCCATGCTCTCTGCCTCCCTGCTTGATGTGTCGGTTTATTCGATGTGCGATCGGGCGGTCCGGATCGCAAGATCCTTGTTGCGGGTGTTGAACCGCCACTCCATGCCGGTCCTGTGGATGCCGGCCTTTTTGTCCTGCCCCCTGCCGCAGTACCAGCGGCCGTAACGCTCGACCGTGGCGTAGGGGTGCTCCCTGGCGCAGAGGATGCTGCAGGGGTTATAGGTCTCGAAAAAGACCGTCTCGTCGGGGACGGCGTCGAACAGGAGCTCCCCGGGCAGCTCGATCTGCGAGACGTCGACGCCTTCCGCTTCCTTCCGGTCCAGCCATTCCGAAATGTTCATGGTCCTCCGGCGGTCTCGGGTCTGCGGGGCCTCCCGTCCCGGCCGGCGTCCCGGGGCCCTGTCCCGAATGCGTTGCGGAATACCCGGTGGATGTGTATCATGGTGCCGCGCGCGGGGCCTCGCGACGGGAGCAGGGCCGTGCAGTGCGCTATGTTGCGATGAGGCCGGCGGGGATCTTTCCCTCCCTGGTTTTCCGCTCCTCACGGCGCGCCGGACGCCGGTGCGCGTTCACGCTGGAATCGGGTTGCCCGAACGTGATAATACCCCTGTGGCTCAAGATCGCCTATACACTTTTTGTCGCGGTCACCGTGGCGGTCTATTCCGTAAAGTACCGCCCCGGGAACTTTCTCTGGTTCTCGGACATCGCCCTGCTGATGACCGTGCCCGCGCTCTGGCTCGAGAGCAGCCTGCTGGCCGGCATGACCGCCGTCGGTGTGCTTTTGCCGGAGGTGCTCTGGAACGTGAGCTACTTCGGGCAGCTCCTGACGGGCAAGCGCATCACGGGGCTGACGGACTACATGTTCGACCCGACCAAGCCGATGTACCTCCGGGCGCTCTCCCTGTTTCACGTTTTTCTGCCCGTCCTGCTGCTCTGGATGGTCCACGTGCTCGGCTATGCGCCGGAGGCCTGGCTCGCGCAGACGGCCCTTGCCTGGGTCGTGCTCCCGCTCGCCTATTTCTTCACGGACCCGGAAGACAACGTGAACTGGGTGTTCGGGCCGGGCGCCGAGCCGCAGACGTGGATGCCGCCCCTGGTCTACCTGGGGCTCCTGATGGCCGGCTTTCCGGCGCTGGTTTACCTGCCCACGCACTGGCTGCTGCAGTGGCTGTTCGGCTGATTCCCCGCCTACATCCCCCCGGCGATGCCCACCACGAGGGCCATGGTGCCGATGAGAACGAGGAAGGCCGTACCCATCTCGCCGGCCGGTTTTGGTATCCTGTCCTGCTTTGCCGCATAGCCCTTCCGGGAGAGCCTGGCGCACAGGTCGTCGACCTGTTCGGGCTGGAGGTTGGCAAGGGTCTCCCCCAGGGCGTGGCGGTTGGGCTCCTTGCAGGAATACCTGTAGATGTCCTTCCTCGCATCCTCCGGCAGGCCTTCCGTCGCCCGATCCAGGTCCCCGCAGACCTGCTTCTGCAGGGCGATCCATTCGCCGACTTCCACCTTGTTGCCCAGCCGGAATTCGACGGGCAGGCCCTGCGCCGTAGGTTCCTGCCTCGAGACGATGATGCCGGGCAGGCAGCCGTTGAGCAGCGAAACAAAGGCGGCAAGCAACGCGGCGTGCGCGATGGCACGTTTTTTCACGGAGGGTCCCCTCTTAGAACGCGAGCCCCACGGCTGCGCCGATCTCGGTCGTGCTGTTCTCGGGTTCGTATCCCCTGTAGAGCGTCCCCCCGGCAGAGAAAATGGCGTCATCGGACTGGCTGATGTGCCAGTAGCGGACGAAGGGCTCGAAGAAGACCGACGACGCGGTCAGCTTTTTTTCGATCCGAACGGCGCCCCGGATACCGTAACCCCGGTCCTGCTCGTTGGAGATGTCGGGAAACAGCGGGTTGGCGTCGCTCAGGTCGCTGTATTGCTTTCCGTACCACAGGTAATCAAACTCGGCCTCCGCCGACAGGGTCCACCCCCCGGGGAGGATTTTGACGACGGCGATGCCCACGGGCGAGTAGAAATAATTCGATTCCCGGTTGTAGCCGCGGGCGCCGATGGACGTGATCATCCCTGCAGCATCGTTGCGAAGGAAGCGATAGCCGAGGCCGATATAGGGAGTGACGACGAACGTGGGGTCGACGGCGACATCGTACCCCACAAGGCCCCGCAACTCCACGTGACGGTCGGGGATGCCGTCCAGCGTGCCGGAGTTCTCGTAGTCCACCTCGCCGTAGGCGAGAAGCAGACTCGCCTTGAACATGGCCCGGTCGCGGTACGTGTACGCGAGGCCGACCCCGAACATCATCCCCTTCTCGTTCATCACGTCGGGTTCCTTGTATTCCTTGTGGAACGCTTCGAGCCCGACCGCGACGGTGTGTACCGGGAGGGTGCCCCGGGTCCTGTCGAGATCATCCCTGTTGCGGATCGATGCGATGTCGTCGAAGGGGCGGGTGACGGTCGACCCGTCGGCGGCCTGGACCCGGATCGTGTAGATGTTCATCTCGAGGATCTTGCCCGTGATGGCCGTGCCGTCCTTGAACCGGACGACCTTGACGGCATCCTGGTCCTGTGCGCCGGAGACTGCCGCAGCGGAGAGAGAAAGAAGAAAAACGACGGCAAGGGCAATCGGCGGGACAACGCGGGACGTGGACCTGCTTCTCCTCTTCATCTCTTCGCCCCCTGTGAAGAAATGCTCGGCGCGGTGAAGGCGGACCGCGTGCCGTTTCCCGGCGCGGCCCGGACTCCCGGGCAGGATCAGTTATCCATGAGCGAGAGGCGGAAGTCAAGCGGGAGAACGAAATTCGGAAAGGAGCCTACTTCTTGCCTTCGCCCGGGGCCGGGTCCCCGGCACCGGGCGGCTGCAGGCTCAGGATCTTCTCCACGTTGAAAACCCGCCTGTCGCGGCGCTTCAGGCACCAGGCCTCGAGCCCCAGGAAGGGCCTGCCCGCGTACTCCATCTCGCCCAAGCGCAGCGGCCGGATGGTCCTCCGGCTCTTGACGTCGGTTCCCTTCAGGTAGACCATCTCCAGGGGGCGCTTCCGCCGGATGGCGTCCTCCAGGACCCGCATCTTTTCCTCCAGGGAGAGGCTCTTGGCGGCCTGGTCGTACTGGCTGCGGGTCAGGTAGCGCACGACCGCCCAGTCCAGCAGGATGTTCTGCATGCGCAGGGGCTTGCGAAGGACGATGCCCTCGAGGCTCGTGCAGCGAGAGAGGGCCACGTACATCTGGCCCGGGGCGAAGGTCCCCCGGCCCACGTCGATGATCGCCCGCTCGAAGGTCTTTCCCTGGCTCTTGTGGATCGTCACGGCGAAGGCCAGACGCAGCGGGAACTGGGTGAACTTGCCCACCGACTCCGATTCGAGGGTTCCTTCCCTCATGGAGAACCGGAAGATCTCCCAGGTGAAGGGCGCCACTTCGACCGTCCCGCCGTCGTTGAGCCGGACCCGGATGAGCGCGCCCGCCTCGGGGTCCCTGACGAAGCCCGTGATCTTCCCGATGGTCCCGTTCACCCAGCGGCCCCGCGCATCGTTGTTGAGCAGCATGACCTGGGCCCCTTTCTTGAGCTTCAGCTCGGGCGCCGTCGGCAGGTACTCCCTGCCGAATTCCCCCTCGACGATGCCCGTCGAGGTCCAGGTCCTGCCCTTGAGCTTTCGGAGCTGTTCCTCGTTGTAGCGGTCGGCCAGGTCGTTGGTGCTGGTGAGGTGGATGTAGAACTCGTCGGCGGGGGGCTCGAACTCGGGGTCGACGCGTGCATTGAGAAGCGCCAGGTCCTCCTCCGTGACGGTGCGGTTGCGGATGGCGTTGAGCACGTCGATAAAGCGGTCGTCGCGCTGCCGGTAGATCTTCTCCAGCTCGACGAACTCCATCTCGAGGCCCTGGAAGACGCGGGCGCTGAAGAAGTAGGGACTGAGGTAAAGGGTCTTGAAGAGCATCTTCTCGGCCGAGCCGACCACGGGCGGCAGCTGGTAGAGATCGCCGATGAGGATCATCTGCAGGCCGCCGAAGGGGGCGTTTCTTTCAGGGCCGTTTGACCGCAGGAAGGTGTCCACGCAGTCCATCAGGTCGGCCCTGACCATGGAGACCTCGTCGATCACGATGGCGTCGAGCTTGCGGTAGATGCCCGCGTCATCGCCCCGGAGCTTCTTCCCGGCCGTTTCGGGGGTCACGTCGGGCTTGAACCGGAAGAAGGAGTGGATCGTCTGGCCGCCGACGTTCAGGGCCGCCACCCCCGTCGGGGCCAGGACGGCCACCCGCTTGGCGGTTGTCTCCCTGAAATGGGAGAGCAGGGTGGACTTCCCCGTGCCTGCGCGGCCCGTGACGAAGACGTGGCGGCGCGTCTCTTCCATGACGTGCAGAGCCCGTTTGAAGGGCTCCGTGAACTCCAGCGGGGGCTGCAGGGCGGGCCGGGAGGCGCCTCTTGCGGATTTGATTGCCGGCTTTCGTGCCATGGGGAGGAACTACTGCGGGGCGGGGCGGAAGTCAACAGCGAAATCCGAAGACCTGCAGCACCTTTTCCCTCCTGAGAAACGGCCTCCACGCTTCCCCTGCCTCGACGGGTGGGGATCAGGGGGAGGGCGGCGGTCGCAATGATATGCCGCCCGGCGATCGGCTCTGCAGGCCTCGCTACTTCAGGCTGTAGCTCTCGAAGACGATCCGGTCGCCGGGCACGCCAAGGTCCCGGAACTGGCGGGTCAGCGACTCCATCATCGCGGGGGGACCGCAGAGGAAGATCATCCGGTCGATGACCCCCCCGTTGACCCGGCCGTTAATGTATGCCGCCGATAGCCGGTCGCGGCTCCCGCTGAGGTAAAGCTCGTAGGCATGGCCCCTCTCCTCGAGGGACCCGAAGCCGAGGGAGCGGCACGCGGCGATCTCGCCCCGGATATCGTCGTCGAAGCTGGCGTCCGCCTCGTCCCGGCACACGTAGAAGAGGTGCACGCGGGGGCTCTTCCACGATTTG
>MVQS01000243.1 GCA_002067855.1 Syntrophaceae bacterium PtaB.Bin038 | reverse complement strand
CGATTCCTGCGGGGGGCCGATCTCGGAGAAGCGCCTCCAGGCCCGCCCCGTGACCACGCAGTGCATCGACTGCAAAACGAAGGAAGAGAAGATGGAGAAGCAGCGGGGGGAATAGGTCTCTCCCCGGTGCGGCCCGCCGTCCCGACCCTCCCGAACGCCCCGCCCTCATGTCCCGCGCCGGGAATTCGTTTGCCCAAATACCGGCGCCGCTGTATAGTTGACCCTTCCAGAGCTCTCGAGCAAATCCATGCAGCCGAAATCCGGCCTCAGTGACGACGCCGCGAGGGTGGGAAGTTAAGAAGAGCAGAAGAGAGGAAAATCCCCGGTTATGCGCCGCTCTTCATAACTTCTGCTCTTCCGCTCTTCGCGGTCAAAGCACCGAGGACAAAGTGCTTGGTAAAAGAAAAAGTCCTGGCTTCAACGAGATGCCATGTACGTCGAAGTGGCCATCAACATCCCTGCCGACCGCACCTTCACCTACGCCGTGCCGTCGGAGGCGCGCGGCGGGATCGCCGTGGGCAAGAGGGTGCTCGTCCCCTTCGGGAGACGATCGCTCACAGGCATCATCGTCGGCATCCGCCGCTCGACGGAACGGCGGGACACGAAGGAGATCGTCCGCGTCCTCGACCGGGAAGCCCTTTTCACCGAGGGGGACCTGCGGTTCTACCGGTGGGCCGCCGAGTACTACTTCACGTCCCTCGGCAGGGCGCTCGGCGAGATCCTCCCGGGCGGCATCGACATCGAGAGCATGCTGTGGGCCGTAAGGACAGGGAATTCAGACGATCTCAAGCCTCTCGAGCGGGACATCCTCGAGACGCTGGCGCGCCGCCCGGCAGGGATGGCCCTGCGTACCCTCGAAAAAGAGCTCGGGAGGAAAACCCTGCTGGCGGAGCTCAGGCGACTGGAGGACCGCGGGCTCGTCGGGCTCGAGGAGCGGATTCGCAAGCCCGCCGTGCAGGGAAAGACGGAGAAGATCGTCGTGCGGACAGAGGCTGCGGGACAGGACAGGCTCTCCGGGCGCCAGAGGATGGCCCTCGAGGCCCTCGAGGCCCGGGGCGGAACGGCCCCGGTTGCCGACATCACGGAGATCAAGGGGGCGCTGTCCGTCTTCAGGGCCCTCGAGAGAAAGGGACTTGTCGCCGTCCGCGACCGGGAGACCTTGCGGAGACCCGAACCGGCCGCAGCGATCGGTCGGACCGACGCCCCCCCGGCCCTGACCCCGGAGCAGGAAACCGCTCTGAAGGCGATCCTAGGGGGGATCTCCTCGGGCGCTTTCACCCCCTGCCTGCTGCACGGCGTCACCGGAAGCGGCAAAACGGAAGTGTACATCCACGCCATCGCCGAAGCGGTCCGCCTGGGGGGCCGGGTCCTCTACCTCGTCCCGGAGATCGCCCTGACGCCCCAGCTCGTGGGCCGGCTGGAACGCCGCTTCCCGGCGGGTCAGATCGCCGTCCTGCACAGCGGGATCGGGCCCGCGCTCCGCTACGACCAGTGGCGCAGGATCGCGAGGGGCGAGGCCAGGATCGTCGTGGGCGCCCGGTCGGCCGTATTCGCACCCGTCGCCGACCTGAGGCTTCTCATCGTCGACGAGGAGCACGACACCTCCTACAAACAGGACGAGCGCATGCCCTACAACGCCCGGGACCTGGCCATCGTGCGTGCGCAGCAGCAGAGGGCCGTCGTGGTCCTGGGCTCGGCCACCCCGGGCCTGCAGAGCTTCTTCAACACCCGAGAAAAGGAGTTCGTCTACCTTGCGCTCACGAAGCGCGTCGAGGAGCGCGAGCTGCCGCGCGTCGAGATCGTGGACATGAAGGAAGAGCGGGACCCGGACGGGAGGGTGAGGCCCCTTTCGCGCCTGCTCGTCGAACGGATCGGCCGGACGCTGGAAGCCGGGAAGCAGTCCCTGCTCTTTCTCAACCGTCGGGGGTTCAACACGTACCACTACTGCGGCGACTGCGCCTACGTGTTCCGCTGCCTCAACTGCGCCGTCTCGCTCACCCATCACCTGAGCGAGGGTGCGCTCCGCTGCCATTACTGCGACTTCGCCGTCAAGGCCCCCCCGGCCTGCCCCGAGTGCGGCGGGGGGCGCATCCTGAGCTTCGGCCTCGGAACGGAGAGGCTCGCGGCGGAAGTCCAGGGGCTCTTCCCGCAGGCGCGCATCGCCCGGATGGACAGCGACACCACGTCGGCCCGGGGCAGCCATGGCCTCATCCTCGCGGCCCTGGGCCGGGGCGAGATCGATATCCTCGTCGGCACGCAGATGATCACCAAGGGGCACGATTTCCCCGACGTGACCCTCGTCGGCGTCGTCTCCGCCGACACGACGCTCAACATGCCGGACTTCCGCGCCGCGGAGCGCACCTTCCAGATTCTCACCCAGGTCGCAGGCCGAAGCGGGCGCGGCGAGCAGCCGGGCACGGTCGTCATCCAGACGCTCCATCCCGGCCACTACGCCATCCGGCGGACCCGTGAGCACGACTTCGCGGCCTTCTACGAAGACGAGATCGCCCTGCGCCGGGACCTGGGGTACCCGCCCTTCTCCCGCATGATCAACCTCATCGTGTCGGGAACGGACAAAGACCGTGTGCAGAAGGGGGCCGCGCGGCTCGGGCAGAAGGCGAGAAAGCTCTTGGCGGGTGACGGCGCCGGCGCGCGGCTGACCGTCATCGGGCCCATGGAGGCGCCCCTGGGCAAGGTGAGGGGGCGATATCGCTGGCAGCTTCTCGTGCGGGGCAGGCAGGTGCGTCCGCTCCACGCCTTTGTCCGGCAACTCGTCGGGGCGACCGGCATCCCGGGCTGTGAGATCCGCGTGGATGTGGACCCCTTGAATTTTATGTGATAACAGCAGGCGCAGGGCGAGGAGAAGAGCATCTGTATTTTCCCCGAAGCCCTTTGGCTCAAGCCTTTAGCCCCAAGTCATCGAAGGGTTGAACATGACCTCCCAAAAGCCCCGCATTCTGTTCATGGGAACGCCGGAGTTCGCGGTTCCGTCGCTGGAGCTCCTGATCGAGAAGGCCTGGCCCGTCATCGGCGTCGTCACCCAGCCCGACCGGCCCAGGGGGCGGGGGCAGCGACTCGTCGCCTCGCCGGTGAAGGAAGCGGCCGAGCGGCTCGGTCTTGCCGTTTACCAGCCCGAAAAGGTCCGGGCGCCGGAGTTCCTGGAGGTCTTCCGCGGGCTCGCCCCCGACATGGTGGTCCTCGTCGCCTTCGGTCAGATCTTGCCGAAGGACATCATCGACGGGCCTCCCCTCGGCTGCATCAACGTCCATCCCTCGCTGCTGCCCAAGTACCGGGGCGCGGCCCCCATGAACTGGGCCCTCATCCGGGGCGAGACGAAGACGGGCGTCACGATCATGCGGATGGACGAAGGGGTCGACACGGGCGACATCCTGTTCCAGGAGGAAACGCCCATCGCGCCGGGAGAGACCTACGACCGTCTCCACGACCGCCTCGCCGTCCTCGGCGCGCAGTGCCTGGTGCGCGCGATCGAGGCGCTGGCGGCGGGAACCCTCCGCCCGGTACCCCAGGATCCCTTGCAGGCCACCCTCGCGCCGCGCCTGAAAAAGGATGACGGGCTGATCCGCTGGGAGGCCCCCGCACGAGACATCGCCCATTTCGTGGCCGGGCTCTCTTCCGTGCCGGGCGCGTTCACGTACCTGGACGGCAAGGTGCTCAAGGTATTCGCCGCCGAGGCCGAGGACGCCGGTCCGGTTTGCGAAGCGCCCGGGACGATCGTCGGCACGGGGCCGAAGGGGCTGCAGGTCGCCGCGGGCGGCGGCACCGTGTACCTCAAGGACGTCCAGCTCGAGAGCAGGAAGCGGATGCCCATCGCCGAGTTCCTCCGGGGCTTCCGGTTCGTCCCGGGGAAGAGACTGGGTTCACAAGGAGGAAGCTAGGAAATTATGAAGTTGGGAAGCTTGGTGGAGCCGGCAGACGATAGTCTGCTGGAGACTGCGCCAAACTTCTCAACTTCCCAGCTTCTCAGCTTCCGCATGCATACCTCTGCCGCCCCTATCAGGAGAACCCCTTGAGGCTGCCTCCATCCCTGAAAGACAGCCCCCGGGCCCTGGCCGTCCACATCCTGAACCGAGTCGACGCCGAGGGAGCCTATGCCGAGCCCCTGCTGGACAGCGTCCTTTCCTCGGGGCGGCCGCGGGCCGAAGCCGACCGGGCGCTGCTGACCTTCCTGGTCTACGGCACCCTGCGGACGCGGGGGCTGCTGGACTTCCTGATCGATCGCTTCTACAGGGGAAACCCCGCAACGCTCGATCCGGGGGTGCGGAACATACTCCGCGTCGCCCTGTACCAGGTGCGCTTCGCGGAGAAGATCCCCGCCTATGCCGCCGTCGACGAGGCCGTCGGCACGGCAAAGCGCCTGGCCCCGGGCCGCGACAAGCTCGTCAACGCAATCCTGCGAAACGCCCTCCGGGGGCTCGAGGGGATCGAATTTCCCGACCCGGATTCCGATCCCGTCGGCCACCTCTGCGTGGCCCTTTCCCACCCCCGCTGGCTCGTCGAGCGTTGGATCGGCAGTTTCGGCCTCGAGGAAGCGCGCGCCCTCTGCCGGGCGGACAACGAGATCCCGCCGTTTACCCTCCGCGTCAACTCGCTGAAGACATCCCGGGCGAAAATGCTCGAGAGGCTGGAGCGGGAGGGGTTTGAGGTGAGGGCAACGGCGCTGTCGCCGGACGGGATCATCCTGGCAAAGACGCCCGCGCCGCCCCGGGACCTGCCGGAAATCGCGGACGGGCTGCTGCTCATCCAGGACGAGGCCTCGCAGTTGATCCCGCACCTGCTGGCGCCGCGCAGCGGGGAGAGGGTGTTGGACCTCTGCGCCGGTTCCGGCGGGAAGACGACCCACCTCGCCGCCCTGATGGAAAACGGCGGGGAGATCGTCGCTGCGGACAACCGGCAGGCAAAGCTCCGGGCCCTGGAATCGACGGCGCGGCGCTGGGGGGCCCTCGCGGTGCGAACCGCCATCGTCGACGCAACGGACCCGAACGGGACGGTCCGCCTGGGGACATTCGACCGGGTCCTGGTCGACGCCCCCTGCTCGGGGCTCGGCACCCTGCGGAGAAACCCCGAGATTCGATGGCATTTGACGGAGCCCGGGCTCGCCGAAATGCCGCCCCTGCAGGGACGCATCCTCGCCAACGCCGCCGCCTGCGTGAGGCCCGGCGGGACCCTCCTCTACAGCACCTGCTCCGTCATGCCCGAGGAAAACGACGGCGTCGTCGCGGCGTTTCTCGAGGCCCACCCCGATTTCTCCCCGCACCGCCCGCCCCCGGCGGTTCCCGCAGGCACCGTCGGCGCGGAGGGGTACTTCCGGACCTTCCCCCACCGCCACGGCACGGACGGATTTTTCGGGGCCCTGCTCGTGCGGCGCTAGACACTCCTTGCCTGGACGGAACGCCGCCGGGCCCAAGGGGACCTGCAGCCGGGGGCTCTTCGCCCGTTGACTTGAGTGCGCGGGTAATGGTATTGCTTTGCACCCGGAATCGCGGGTCCGAATTGCCGTCGGGAGGGGATGAAGCGCCGAAGATCGGAGCCGGGACTTTCCTTTCCGTATCGTCCGCGCTTTTTCACTTCCGCTCTTCACGGGCATCAGGCCGGACCGTTGCCGGAAGAAGCAACCCTGCCCAGGGGGCGCAGCATGTATTTGAAGCAACTGCAGGTGGGCCACATGGCCGTTTTTGCCTACATCGTGGGCGACGAGGACACGGGGGACGCCCTCGTGATCGACCCGGCGGCGGAGACGGAAAGGATCCTCGCCGAAGCGAAGAAGAACGGACTCACGATCCGCGCCGTCGTGAACACGCACGGGCACGTGGACCACATCTCGGGCAATGCCGACATGAAGAGACTGACGGGGTCGAAGATCGTCATCCACGAGGCGGACGCGCACATGCTCTCCTCCACCCCGGCGATGATCCTGGCCCTGTTCCGGGCGAAGGCCTCGCCCGCCCCGGATGTCACGGTCCGCGACGGGGACACGATCGAAGCGGGATCGGTCAAGCTGCAGGTCATCCACACGCCCGGGCACACACCGGGCGGCATCTCCCTGTACACGGACGGGTACGTGTTCACGGGCGATACCCTGTTCGTCGAGGCCGTCGGCCGTACGGACCTGCCGGGAGGTTCGTGGAACACCCTGGCAAGGGCCATCAAGGAGAGGCTCTACACGCTCCCCGACGAGACCGTCGTCCTGCCCGGGCACAACTACGGCAGAAAGCCGACCTCGACGATCGGCGACGAAAAGCGCTACAACCCCTATGTCCGATGAGCAGGGAGGAGACCATGACACAGCCAGCACTGTACCAGACCGACCTGAAAGGCCTGAAACTCGTCACTCGCGGCAAGGTGCGGGACATCTACGACCTCGGCGAGCACCTGCTCATCGTGGCGACGGACCGTATTTCGGCCTTCGACGTCATCATGCCGAACCCCATCCCCGGGAAAGGGGCGGTCCTGACGAAGCTCTCCGAGTTCTGGTTCCGGCGGATGGCCGATATCATCGGCAATCACCTCGTCACGACGGACGTGGACAGGTTCCCCGAGGCCTGCAGGCCCCACCGGGACGTCCTGAAGGGCCGAAGCATGCTCGTGCGGAAGGCAAAGCCCCTCCCCGTCGAGTGCATCGTCCGGGGCTACATTACGGGCTCGGCCTGGAAGGACTACGCGAGCGGCAAGCCCGTTTCGGGAATCCGTCTGCCCGCCGGGCTCAAGGAATCCTCCAAGCTGCCCGAGCCCATCTTCACCCCCTCCACAAAAGCCCCCGAAGGGGAACACGACCTGCCCATCTCGATCGAGGAGATGGCCCGCCTCATCGGCAGGGAGCTGACGGACCGGATCATCGCAGCGAGTCTCGCCGTGTACAAGCGAGCCGACGGGATCGCGGCCGCCGCGGGCATCATCATCGCCGACACGAAGATGGAGTTCGGGCTCGCCGGCGACGAGCTGATCCTCATCGACGAGGTGCTCACCCCCGACTCCTCCCGGTTCTGGCCCCGGGACGGCTACGCCGAAGGGCGCGGGCAGAAGAGCTACGACAAGCAATTCCTCAGAGACTACCTGCTGTCGCTCAAATGGGACCAGAGGCCGCCCGCGCCGCAGTTGCCCCCCGATATCATTGAGAAAACACGCGAGAAGTACGAGGAAGCCCTTCGCCGGTTCACGAAAACGCCGTGATCCGGGGGAAAAACCCGCCTTCGCCTTGACAGGCCACCGGGGCATCCTTATCTTAGGCAAAAATCAAAAGGGATAGGTGCGCCCAAAAGGGAACGCGCGGATCGGATATGGAAAGGCGGGACTACTACGAGATTCTGGGCGTCGACCGAAGCGCCTCCGACGAGGAAATCAAGAAGAGCTACCGCAGGCTCGCCATGCAGTACCACCCGGACCGCAATCCCGGGGACAAGAAGGCCGAGGAGAAGTTCAAGGAGGCGGCCGAGGCCTACGAGGTGCTGCGGGACATCGAAAAACGCAAGATTTACGACCGCTACGGACACGAGGGGATCAACGGAACCGGCTTCCGGGGATTCTCCGGCTTCGACGACATCTTCACGAACTTCAGCGACATCTTCGAGGACGTGTTCGGCTTCACCGGGGCCCGCAGCCGTTCCCGCTCCGCCGTCCGCCAGGGAGCCGACCTGCGCTACGACCTGAAGATCTCCTTCATGGACGCCGTGAAGGGGACCTCCACGCAGATCGAACTGGAAAAACTCGAACGCTGCGCGGAGTGCTCGGGAACGGGGGCCGCCTCGGGAACGCAGCCCGAAACCTGTCCCCGGTGCGCCGGACGCGGCACGGTGACCCAATCGAGCGGCTTTTTCACCATCAGCACCACCTGCCCGCAATGCCGCGGTGCGGGCCGTGTGATCAAGAACCCCTGCAAGGGGTGCTTCGGGACGGGAAAGGCGAGGAGCCGCAAGACCGTGAGCCTCAAGATCCCCGCCGGGGTCGAGACGGGCTCCCGCCTGCGTCTGCGGGGCGAAGGCGAGGAGGGCGATTTCGGCGGCCCCAGCGGAGACCTCTACGTCTTCATCCACGTGGAGCCCCACGAGTTTTTCGAGCGTGACGGCTACGATATCCTCTGCCAGATCCCCATCTCCATCACCCAGGCCGCCCTCGGGGCCACGATCGAGGTGCCGACCATCGAGGGAAAGGAATCGCTGAAAATCCCCCGGGGGACGCAGAGCGGAAGGGTCTTCCGCCTGAGAGGCAAGGGAGTGGCCCATCTCAAGGGTCTCGGCCGGGGGGACCAGGTGGTGCAGGTTCTCGTCAAAATCCCCACCAATCTCTCCAGGAAGCAGGAAGAACTGCTCAGGGAGTTCGCCCGGCTCGCCGGCGAATCCGCATCCTGATCCCGCGCCCGGACCCTCCCGGGCAAGCGGGGACACGAATCTCCCGAACACCGCCGGAGGTCGCGCTCTGCGGGCCGCGCCCGACAAGAAAGGATGGACAATTCGGGCCGCATTGATTATAGTTCCAGCGAACCCGGCCGAACCGCACCCGAGAGGAAATCGTCATGGCGCAGTTGACACCCGTGAAAGAAGTGCCCGTCGAGTTGCTGCGGTGGAGCTGCAACCCCACCCTCCTCGGTTTCGAGACAACGAAGGAATGCAAGAGGACCGACGCGATCATCGGACAGAACCGCGCCGTCAATGCCATCACGCTGGGTCTCGAGATCGAGAGCCCCGGGTACAACATCTACGTCTCCGGGATGACGGGAACGGGCAAGACGACGACGATCAAGAACCTTCTCGGCCAGCTCGACCTCAAGAAACCCATCCCGAGCGACATCTGCTATGTCCACAACTTCAAGGACCCCGACACCCCGAGGGTGATCATGTTTCCGGCCGGCGCGGGCCGGAAGTTTCAGAAGGACATGGACGACCTCGTCGCCCATCTGCGGAAGAACATCCCGCTCATCCTCGAGAGCGACGAGTTCAAGAAGGAATCCGAAGAGACCATCAACGCCTACCGGCAGAAACAGAAGGAGATCATCCGGGAGTTCAACGACCGCCTCCTGAAGGAGAATTTCCAGCTCGTCGCCTTCCAGATGGGCCCCTTCACCCGGCAGGACATCGCCCCCATCGTGGAGGGGCGTCCCGTCCCCTTCGAACAGCTCGAGGCCCTGGCCGAGGAAGACAAGTTCAGCCGGGAGGAGCTGGAGAAGATCCGGCAGAAACTCGTGGAGATGCGGATCGAGCTCGAGGGGGTCATGCGGGAGACGCGCGAGATCGAGCGGGAGATCCGCAGGCAGATCGGCATCCTCGAACACAAGTACGGCTCGCCCGCCGTGACGGCCCAGATCTCGGACTTGCAGCTGCGCTACGGCGACTCCAACGAGAAGGTCAACGGCTACCTCGACGAGGTCCGGGAGCACATCCTGTCGAACCTGAAGATGTTCCAGGAGAAGGAGGAGGAGCAGCAGCCGCAGCAGCAGGCGCTTCCCTTCCCCGTGCCCCAGATGCCCGTGAAGCGCTTCATCGAGTTCAAGGTGAACGTGCTCGTGGACAACTCGGAAACCGAGAAGACCCCCATCATCATCGAGACGGCGCCGACCTTCAAGAACCTCTTCGGCACGATCGAGCGGGAGGTGGACCGATCGGGCTTCTGGCGCACCGACTTCACCCACATCAAGGCGGGCTCCCTGCTGCGGGCAAACGGCGGCTACATCGTCTTCGACGCCCTGGAAGCCCTCATCGAGCCGGGGGTCTGGACCTTCCTGAAACGGACGCTGAAGAGCCGGGAAGTGAACATGCAGCCCTACGACCCCTTCGGCTTCCTGCCCACGGCGATCAAGCCCGAGCCGATCCCCCTGGACGTCAAGGTGATCATGATCGGCGACGACTACCTGTACTACCTGCTGTACAACCTGGAGCGGGACTTCCAGGAGATCTTCAAGACGAAGGCGCAGTTCGACGTCGAGATGCCCAACACCGACGAGAACATCCGGGAGTACGTCTGCCTCATCAAGCGCATCCTCGAGGAGGAGAAGCTCCTCGATTTCGACAAGAAGGCCGTCTGCGCCGTCGTCGAGTACGGCGTGCGTCTCACGGGGAGGCAGAAGAAGCTTTCGACGCGTTTCAGCGAGATCGCCGATCTCATCCGGGAGGCCCACTACTGGGCGAAGAAGGACGGCAGCGACATCGTGACGGACGCCCACGTCGACAGGGCCTACGACGAGAGGATCAACCGGGTCAAGCAGATCGAGGAGAAGATCCAGGAGCTCATCGAGGACGGTACGATCATGATCGACACGGACGACCGGGTCGTGGGGCAGGTCAACGGCCTCTCCGTCTACGACATGGGCGAGTACGCCTTCGGGAAGCCCTCGCGGATCACGGCCCAGACCTCCATGGGACGGGCCGGCGTCATCAACATCGAGCGGGAGGCCAAGCTCTCCGGCAGGACCCACGACAAGGGGGTGCTCATCCTCGAGGGGTACTTCCGCGGCAAATACGCCCAGAACAAGCCGCTGACCATGAGTGCCAGCATCTGC
>MVQS01000242.1 GCA_002067855.1 Syntrophaceae bacterium PtaB.Bin038 | reverse complement strand
AGGTTTCACGCTGGTTGAACTCATGATCGTCGTGGCCATCATCGGCATCCTGGCGGCCATCGCGATTCCCCAGTTCAATTCGTACCGGGTCAGGGGTTACAACGCGACGGCCCGTGCGGACGTGAAGAACGCGTACACGGCGGCGCAGGCCTACTTCAGCGACTGGCCCACCGCCACGGTCACGGTCGCCCGGCTGCAGGCTTCGGGGTATTCCCAGTCCGCCGGCGTCACCCTGACGGTGAGCGACGGTACCCAGGGGGGCCTCCTCCTGACGTCCGTGCACGGCAGCGGCGACAGGACCTACACCGTCGATGCGGCGGGACAGATCACGCCCTGACCGCGTCGCGTCCACACCCGAAACCGGGCCGGGTGGGGGTTCGACTCCACCCGGTCACTGCATTTTTCTTGGAAACGCCCACGCACGCGAGACATCCCCGGCGGGGCCGAACCCACCTTTTGACTTGAAATTCGGCCTCGTTGTCTTTACATATCCGCTGTGGAACGGCACGTTTTCGACATTACCGTCATCGGTGCGGGCGTGGTCGGTCTCGCCGTCGCCGAGGAGCTCTCGAGACACTTCGGCGGCGTCCTGCTGCTGGAGAAAAACGAAAGCCACGGCCTGGAGACCAGCAGCCGCAACAGCGAGGTCATCCACGCCGGGATCTACTACCCCGAGGGGACCCTCAAGGCCCGGCTGTGCGTCGAGGGCCGAAGGCTCCTCTACGAGGCCTGCGAAGCGAGGGGCATCCCCCACCGCCGGACGGGCAAGCTCATCGTCGCGGCCAACGCCGGCGAAGAGGAGGCCCTTCACGGCCTCCTGGGAAAGGCGCATGCCAACGGGGTGGACGACCTGCTCCTGCTGAGCGGCCGCGTCGTCCGTTCCCTCGAGCCGGAGGTCTCCGCCGCGGCGGGGCTCCTGTCGCCCTCCACGGGCATCGTCGACTCGCACAGCCTCATGCGCGCCCTGCTCGTCGGCGCAACGGGCAGCGGGGCGACCGTCGCGTTCCGGTCCTGCGTCACGGCCGCGCACTACGACGGCGTCCGTCACGACCTGGAGATCAACGGCGGGGAGACCCGCGTTTCCTCGCGGGTCGTCGTCAACAGCGCGGGGCTGCAGTCGGACCGCGTGGCGGCCATGCCCGGCATCGACGTGGACCTCGAGGGGTACCGCCTGAAGCTCTGCAAGGGAAGCTATTTCTCCGCCTCCCCCCCGCCCCGGATCCGCCACCTCGTCTACCCCGTGCCGACACCGAAGCACGAGGGGCTCGGCGTGCACGCGACCCTCGACCTGGGAGGCCGGGTCCGCTTCGGTCCCGACGTGGAGTACGTCGACGCCGTCGACTACCGCGTCGACGAGGGCAAGCGCGACGCCTTTTTCGAGTCGATCACCACGTACCTCCCCGCGCTCGCCAGGGAGTCGCTCCAGCCCGATATGTGCGGCATGCGCCCCAAGCTGCAGGGTCCGGGAGAGGAGATCCGCGATTTCGTCATCTCCGAGGAGAGCCGCCTGGGGCTTCCGGGCTGGGTCAACCTCGTCGGGATCGAATCGCCCGGCCTGACGGCCTGCCTGTCCATCGCGAGGCGCGTGACCGACCTGATCCGACCGATCCTGGGGTGAACCCGGGGTGAACCCCCACGGCCGACATCCCCTCCGCAGAGCGCCGCGCGCCCGGCGCCTGAAAGCGATTGCCGCCGCTCGGCCCCGAATCGGCTCGTGACCCCGCTCAGAAATAGGGATCCCCCTTCCGAATCAGCGATCGTGAGCGCTGATGCCGTGCTATCTGGTTTGACTCTTGTGGGGATCACCGGAGAGACGTGCGTCTGACGCAGCGAAGCCGAACGGTCACGCACCGGGCATAACCCCCGACGGGCAAGGAGTCTTTCCCTGCAGAGTCCCATACTCATCGTCGACGACGGACAGGACTGTCTCGACAGCGTGCGCCGCGGGCTGATCGGATCGGGCTTCAAGAACCCCCGCCTGGAGATCGACCCCCGGAACGCCGCGGCCGCCGTGGCAAACGGGGACAGGTTCGACATCGCCCTCCTGGACATCAACATGCCCTGGATGGACGGGCTGCAGCTCCTGGAGCACATCAAGAACACCAGCCCGGACACGGAATGCATCATGGTTTCCGCCGCCAACGAGACGAAGATCGCCGTGGACTGCCTCAGGAAAGGCGCCTACGACTACCTCACCAAGCCGGTCAACCGCGACGAAATGGTGGCCGCCATCCGCCGCGACGAGGTGCAGTCCATCCTGAAGACGAAGGCCGTGGACTTCCGCCCCGCCGGGAAAGAGGACATCTTCAAGTTCATCCACCACTTCTACAGCAAGAGGGGAGGAGAGGTGGAGCTCCGCGACATGATCGAGAAGGGGGTTCCCGACGAGTCGGGGCCCGCGGACGACGAGCCGGAGGTCAACGAGACGGACAACATCGTCCCGCAGATCATGAACAAGATCATCAACGAGGCGTTCCGGCGCCGCGCCTCGGACATCCGCATCGAGCCCAACCGGCAAGAGAGGCGTGTGGACATCCGGTCCCGGATCGACGGGGAGCTGCCCCCCTACGCGGGCATGGACATCACCGAGAAGCGGCTGCCCCAGGACGGCAAGATCAAGTTCCGCTGCTGAAACGGCGAGACGATCGAGCGGCGCGTCGCCACGCTGCCCATCGGGGGCCTGGAGGACGCCCTGCTGCGCCTTCTGGACATGGGGCTCGACCCCTTCCCCTTCGGCGACTCCCTCATCGGCATCGTCTCGCAGCGCCTCGTGCGAAGCCTCTGCCGGCGGTGCCGGGAGTCCTACGTCCCCACGGAGATCGAATACCGGAAGATCCAGCGGGCCTGCGGCGAGGAGTTCCTGGCGGCGTCCCCGGGGATTTCGGCGCGGGAGCCGATGAAGCTCTACCGGTCCCAGGGCCGCGACGCCTGCGGCGGAACGGGCTACTGGGGCAGGATCGCCATCCACGAGGTCCTCGTGGCGACGGAGCCCATCCAGAGGATCATCCAGAAACGGGGCACTGCGGCCGAGGTGCGCGGAAAGGCCGTCTCGGAAGGCATGACCCTCCCGCTGCAGGACGGGATCAAAAAGGCGATGAAGGGACTGACCGACTTCGTTCAGCTCCGACGGGTCAGCGTGAGATAGGAGTCGGCCGCCGGGATCCTGCGAATCAACCAATCCCCCTCTGTCCCCCTCATTCGCGCATCATGAGCTCCGCGTAGACCTTCCGGTGCAGCGGGACCGGGACGCCGAGCTCCTTGCCGGCCTTCACCATGTAGGCGGTGAAGATGTCGAGCTCCGTCCGGTTGCCGCGCTCGTAGTCGAGCTGCATGGAGGTCTTTGTGGTCGGGGCGAAGGCGGCGGCCTTGCCGATCGAGGCCTCCACGATGTCGGGCGGGAAGGGGATCCCCTTCTTTCGGGCGACGGCCTCGATCTCCTTCATCATCCCCTCGACCAGGGCGCGGTCGGCCGCGTCGGCCAGGACGCCGCCGAAGGGCTTGCCCGTCAGCGAGGTGACCCCGGCCATGGGGCCGATGAAGATGTACTTCGTCCACAGGGGAAGCAGCGCGTCGGCGGAGAGCTCCGCTTTGATGCCGGCATCCTTCAGCAGGGCCTCGATGGGGCGGAATTTTTCCACGTCCGCCGGATTGACAGGGCCGAAGAAGAGCTGGCCCGTCCCGCCGACCTGCTTGACGACGCCCGGGGCCTGGATGGCCGAGCTGATGAAGACGCCGCCGTAGAGCACCTCCGCCCTGGGGAGAACCGCCCGGAGCCGGTCCGTGACGTCCACGCCGTTCAGGAGGGGCAGCACGATCGATTCGGCCCCGAGATTGGCTGTGAAGGCCCGGGCCGCGTCCTCGAGCCCGTAGCTCTTCGTGCAGAAGATCGCCAGGTCCAGCGGTCCGATCTCAGCCGCGTTGTCCGTGGCCTGCGCCGGCCTCACGAGGTACTCCCCTTCCACGGTCACGAGCCTGAGCCCGTCCCTCCGGATCGCCGCCAGGTGCTCCCCGCGCGCAAAAAAGACAACCTCGTGCTTGCTGCGGCCGGTGTACTTCAGGGCCAGCTTGCCGCCGTAGTAGCCTCCCACTCCCCCGATCCCGATGATCCCGATTCTCATCCCATGCCTCCGATGCTGCTGTGGTGTCGGTTCACTCTTGTATCAGAGGGATCTCATACCATCTTTTCCCCGACATTCCAATCTTCC
Organism: Syntrophaceae bacterium PtaB.Bin038; assembly: GCA_002067855.1. Taxonomy (GTDB): domain Bacteria; phylum Desulfobacterota; class Syntrophia; order Syntrophales; family UBA2192; genus UBA2192. The sequence continues at coordinate 2,017 of MVQS01000242.1, read as the reverse complement.
ATCACGCCGTCATTCCGGTCCCGCATCGGTACGCCCGTAAAATGCGCCCAGGCGTCCGAAGGCCCGCCTCTTTTCGTGCTCCCCGATCTTCGCGGCGTTGACGACCTCTTTCAGGAACTCGATGGAGCGGTCGTAGAGTTCCCGGTCCACGGGATAGGGGTGCCCGTCCTTGCCGCCGTGGGCGAAGCTGAACCGGGCCGGGTCCCGGAAGGAAGGCTTCGCCCCGTAGAGCAGCTCCGAGAGCAGCGCGAGGGCACGGAGCGTCTTGGCCCCCACGCCGGCCGTCCCGAGAAGCGCCTCGAAGTCCGCGGGTCTCCGCTCGTAGGTTTTCAGGAGAACCCGGTGCAGGTGCGCCTCGCTGATGTCCGCCCGCGTCACGGCGTGGCGGGCGGGCAGCTCCAGGCGAGCGATGCCGCCGAGCTCCCGGAGAACCCGCTCCGGCTGCTCCGAGGCAAGCGACACCGAGGCCGCCCGGTTGGCCTCCCCCTCGCGCGCCACGAGGTTCAGCGCCGCCCCGCGGCTGTCGCAGCATACGGCCTGGTGCGGCTCGCATGCGAAGTCCAGCGGGTCCGATGACAGCCAGTGGTAGCGCCGCGCGGTCTTCGTCGCGTCGTTCATGCCCTGCTGAACGACGGCCCAGTTGCCGTCGCGGTCGAAGAGAAACACGTGGTGGTAGAGCTCGTAGCCGTCCTGGACGGCGGCGCTGTCCACCTTGGCCGCCATGCGGCTGGCGTAGACGAGGGTCCCGGGGTCCGCGCGCAGGTGTTTGCCGTGCCCCTCGATCTCCCGGGGTGTGAACCGGGAGACCCGCCCTTTGCCGCCGCAGACGAAAAAGCCGATCTCATGCTCCATCCCCCGGATGCCTTCCTTGAGGGCGCCGCAGGTCGTGGTGGTCAGGCCGCTGGAGTGCCAGTCGAAGCCGAGGGCACAGCCCAGGGCCTGGAACCAGAACGGGTCCGACAGGCGCCGGAGCAGTTCCCCGGCCCCGAAGTCCCGGAGGAGGACGAGGACGATCTCGCGGGCGAGCAGCGTCATCCGCCCGAAGAGCCAGGCAGGGGCCCTGCCGCCGTGAAGGGGAAGATGGGTGATTCCGGTTTTCAATCCGTGACACTCCGGTGTCGGATTCCGGCCGTCGAAGCGGGATCGGCGATTTCATGCGCCCGCTGCTCTTCTATTATCGCCGGGGCGGTCTTCGGTCAAGGATGAATGGTCGGCAGGGCTCGCAACGAAGCGGGGCCGCATGGGGGCCCCGCGGAGGGATCATGGGCTTTCGGGGTGAAGGAGCCCGAGGTTCCGGATCTCCTCGAAGATCTGTTCTTTGCGGATCGGTTTTACGACATACCCGTCGCACCGGGCATTGAAGGCTTCCATGATGACGTCGGCGTCGTTCATGGCGGTCGTCATGATCACCTTGACGCCCTTGTCGGGGGCGATGCCCCGCTGCTCCTCGAGGTCCCGGACGGCCTTGAGCACGTCGATGCCGTTCACCTCGGGCATCATGATGTCGAGGAACATCAGGTCGTAGGGTTTTTCCTCTAGGAGGGCCGTCTCGAACGCCTCGATGGCCTCGCGGCCGTCGAAGGCGAGGTGGCAGAAACACTCCGCCTCGAGAAACTTCTTCATCAGGCGGCTGCCGACGAAATCGTCTTCCACAATCAGTACGCGCATGGTTCTCGAGCTCCGTTCGCTTGGATCGGTCCGGGTGAAGCGGCCCCGTCACCGGATCGGACATGCAGATTCCCTGCCAGGGCGAACCGCGGGCGTGCCCGAAATACATGCAATGATTCCGAGCCCATCAACACGGCCGACCTGCGGCGCGCAAGAGATTTCGGCAGAAGACCGATCATCCTTTAGAGGCAAATTCGGGAGCCGCCGGCCGACCGTGGCAGTGAATTTGCAACAGGTCCGTTCAGGGGAACATTTCATCACGAGCGTCCGATGCAGACCGTTTACCCGAGATACACGATGGCCGAGCGACTCGTTCTCGCCGTCGTCGCGGTCGTCACCTGGCCGGCCG
>MVQS01000241.1 GCA_002067855.1 Syntrophaceae bacterium PtaB.Bin038 | reverse complement strand
CGGATCATGTGGGCCCCCCATCCCCTGGACTTGATGACATCCGCAATGGCTTCTGGCATGGCCTTCTCAAAGAGCTGTCGAGCGGCCGGATCCCCGACCCTCTCGGCCGCGGCGTAGATGACCTGCTCCATGGCCTCGATGGGAATGGGGTAATCGTAGATTTCGTCAGGAAGTTTCGTGACAGGGGCAATCTTCCATTCTACGGCCTCGGGGTACTGAGGCTTGATCTTCGCCAGGAGCCTTTCTCCCCTGGTGCTTACCTTGGGCGTGTCGTAATAGTGGCTGCGGTAGACAATCTTTCCCTCCGCATCATAGCCACGGATGGACCAGTTTCCGTAGCGGACATGGGGAAAGTAGTTTGGAATCTGCCCGATGGACTTCCGGAGACGCTCGATCACGGAGTCCTCGATGTCCTTCATGCGACTCTGGGCGTTGAATGCCTTGGCCAGAGAGCGGTCAAGGCCTTTCCGCAGGGCGACATATACGTCCGCGATGTCCTTGTATTTGGTCTTTTCCAGGGCCGCCTTCATCTGGTCGAAATGCTCCTGGTTGAGCGCCCTGATTCCCGGACGCCCCTCGGCATTTTTCCCCCAGACGAAGCGGGACGCCGTCACGCCCTGCAGTTGCTTGCCGTCGAGCTTCCAGATCAGCTCGATCAGGAGGTCGAGCTTCTTGCCGCGGAGATCGAACACGGGCTTGACGGCCTCGAGATCCTCGTGAATGGCCTTTGTTCTCGACTTGTTGCGCTCCAGCTCAATACTGACCAGACGGGCCAGATCCTCCTCGCCCGGTTTCTTCGACAAAAACCACGGGTTGTGCCACAGCTCCTCGATGACAGATATGTCCTTTTGGGGAGCGACGGTAATGCCGCGCTTGATCCGGTTCCAGGCCCTGAGCAGCGAAGTTCCGGACAGCGGGGCCCCCTCTGCGGCCGGCTTGCGGGTGGCATACTTGGCCGGAGGATCCAGCTCCAGCAGCCCGTCCGATGCGGCGCGTAACACCTCGTCAACAATCGTAACGTGCTCCTTGGGCTTGATGGCGCTGCTCACCAGGAGCGACGTTGCCAGCTCAACCTGCTCAACGGGGCTTTTCTTCAGGAAGCTTGCCGAAACGTCTACGAGGCCTGATCCGCTCGGACGCGCCACGCCCTGGAGAATCTGAATCGTCTGGGGGTAATAGTCTCCCAGGTCCGGCTTGCCGAAGCCCTTTTGCTTGGCGTTTTGCGCCATCGAAATCCCCTTGCGCCCCCTCGTTCCAGAGTTGCCGAGCCTGACGAAGCACTGAGGGCATCCCATCTCGCAGAACGGCTCGTCGGTGACGCCAACAATGGGGGCGCCGGCGGCGTCCGGGTAGGTGAGATGCTGGCAGTTTCGGCAGCTCGGGCATCCCTCATGGAACAGGTCGCAGTACTCGATGGGCCCGGGCTCGATGAGATCCAGCACGGCCGCATCCAGTTGCCGGCTCGTCGGCCACCACCAGGTGCCCCCGCGCTCCTCGATGAACGCCTTCTCGTCTTTAAGGGACGAGAGGTAGGCCTCGGCCTCTTCTCTCGTTTTAAATCCCTGCAGCCCTTTTTTGCGGCTGTTGACGATGGTCAGCACATTGTATGAGCTCGGCCCGTACAGGTTCTTTGCCGTATCCCATCCGTTGGCCCGGAACAGCGCGGCCATGGCATCCGGCTTGCGCGGAACCCATGGCGTCCAGTCCATCCAGGTGCGCGGGTCTTCGCCGCGGGGACGCGGGTTTTCAATCCACCAGTCACCGAATTCCGGATGCTTGGGGTCAGTAGGAACGAAGTTCGTGAAGCGGGCCAGGGACCATGGATGCTTTGCCCGGTACGTCGTGATCAGGACGTGCGCCCCGATCTCGCGGGCATAGTTGATCGCCTTTGCAACGGCCCTCGTTACCTCCGGGGATCCGTTCAGCACGGGCTTGACCCGCACGGCCCTGATGACCGAGTCCCAGCTCGGGTCGGGGCGCTTGAAGTTTGTCAGATGGGGATTTCCCGTTACCATCAACGGGTAGGAGAGATTGGCCGGGCGAGGTCGAGAGAGGTCGGGTTGAGTTATCGGCAGATTCAGAAATACTTGCGGTTCTAGCCCGCGAGCGGTTTCAGGAATGGCCGTCCTCTCGACCCCTCCCTCGATAAGTCGCCCGGTTTCTGCGGATGCCTTGCCCTCTCTTATAGCAGGATAAAGGATTTTGTCAAGCCTTTCTCTGCGGATCCCGGTGACCGCCGGCGTATTGAGCACGCCCTCGCGGATGACGACCTGGGACGGTTCGATCTTCGGCAGAAGGGCAAAGTTGCCGATCTTGCGGATCTCATTGTATTGCTGGAACTTTTCAACGGCTTTGCGGATGCCTGCCTCTGACACGCCAGCGCGCCTGGCTTGGCGCACGAACTCCTGGGCCATGGCCTTGGTGATGGGCCTTGAAGCCATAATGGCGTCAGTGATGGCAGGGACGCTGACCTCTTTTTCGCCGCTGAAGTTTCTGATCGCGTAGTCTGCCGCATCGCGGAAGATCGTCTTGCCGGCCTCGGTGGCGTCCCGTCGTGCGGTCCGTTCCCAGATCTTTCCAGAGCTGACCTTGTCGTAGACTGTCCGGAAGCTGGGGAAGAAGAATTCCTTCAGGCGCTGGAAGAAATTGCGGATGCGCTGGTAGAGGTTCTGCAGCCACGTCTGGCGTTCCCGCCTCTCTCGCTTCCCGGCCTGCTCGTGCGCCCAGTTGCCGTAGTCCTCTGCCGCGGCCTCCTCGGATCCGAATTCTTCCTCGAGGCGCTTTCGCTCCCCGTCTGTCATTACGAGGTCCCAAGCCGCATGGAATGCTTCGTGGTGCGTATCGGCGGGGGAGGAGAGATCGGTGTAGGTCAGGATCCCGTGGGGGCCCACTTGGCGCCAGGATGCGGCGGCCAC
>MVQS01000240.1 GCA_002067855.1 Syntrophaceae bacterium PtaB.Bin038 | reverse complement strand
AGCCCGGAAAAGGAACCGCAGCCGAAGACGATCTTTTTCGCTCCCGTGAAGGAAAAGGTTTTGTGCATGGTACGATCCTCCTGCAACCCCCTTTGATGCTTATGGAATTCCCGAGGGCGCTCCGGTGAAGAATGGCGCAGACCCCCCTTGAAAGTCAAGGATTTTGTTTCCCGCAGAACCAGTCGAGCTGGCGGCAGAACCCCCGGATGATCTTCACTTCCCGCGACCGCAGCTCCACCCTCGAGAGAAAGCGGCGGATGCTCGTCATCCAGTACTCCGGGTTCTGCGGGTTGATGAACCCGATGCGGAGGCTCACTTCCTTGATGTGCTCGTACATCCCCTCAAGTTCACCCGACGAGGCGAGCCTCGGCGCGAAGGTCTTCTTCTCGGAGGCGGCCGTGAAGATCTCGTAGCAAAGGATCATGACGGCATGGGAGAGGTTGATGGACCGGAAACGCTCCGAGACCGGGATGTGAACGAGCAGGTGCCCGTAGCGGAGTTCGTCGTTGGTAAGCCCCGCGTCCTCGGCTCCGAACAGGAGGGCGACGCGGTTTTTTTGCGAGATTCCCACGAGCTTCGCCGCGGCCTCTCGCGGCGTCTGGCAGGCGGGCCTTGCACGGCCCACCCGGGCCGTCGTCGCCACGATGTACTGAAACCCGGATAGGGCCTTTGCCAGGTCGCGCTCGTATCGGATCCGGTCCACCACGTCAGCGGCCAGGTGGGTCGACATCTGGAGTATCTTTTCCTTCTCGTAATCGGTCCCGCCGACAACAAGGATGTTCTCGATGCCCATGTTCTTGGCGCAGCGGGCCACGGAGCCGATGTTGCCCGGGTACTTCGGCCTGTTCAGAACGACGGTGACATTGTCCAGGAGGACTTGAGAGGCCATGCCTCGAACCTCGCAGAAAGGTGGCGCGAGTGTACCATAGTTCCGGGTGCCGATTCCTTCTTTTTCGTTGCCACGCATTGCCTGGTCTGGTAAGCGAAAAAAACGGCATCAGGCATCAACTTCAGGCTTCAGGTTACAGGAATTGGAAGAAAATTTTCGACAGATACTGCTGGACGCGGCGGAAGAGATGGGCATCGACATGCCGCAGGACCGGATCGCCCTGCTCGAGGTCTACCGGGATACCCTGTTGCTCTGGAACAGCAAGATGAACCTCATCTCCCTGCGGTCGGAGACCGACCTGCCCGTGAGGCACGTCATCGATTCTCTCGCGCTGCTTCCCTTTCTTCCCGGGGGTCCCGCGAGTCTCCTCGACATCGGCTCCGGGGCCGGTTTCCCTTCGATTCCATTGAAGATTTTTCGCAGCGATCTCTGTTTCACCCTGCTCGAGGCCTCGCGAAAAAAATGCTCCTTCCTCAGGGAAGTCATCCGGAGGCTGGGCTTGAAGGACATCGAGGTCATGAATTGCCGCCTCGAGGCACTGCTTTCCAAGAGCCCCTGCCCCCTTTTTGACGCGATCGTATCGAGGGCCACCTTCAAGATGAAAGACCTCTTGGAGGGTGCTCTTCCGCTGTTGAAAACGGGCGGCATCCTCGCCGCCATGAAAGGCCCGTCACTCGAGACGGAAAAAGCGGCCCTCGATTCCCTGAAAACGTTGAATTTCAGGATTGTCAAAGACCATTCGTTCACCCTTCCCCTCACCGGCGACAGGAGGCGTATCGTCCTTGTGGATAAACCCGGTTGACGAGGCATTTAGAATGAATTTAAAGTTTTGATATTAAAAGTTTTTTTTGTTTTCCACCCCCGTCAAAAATTCCTTTGAAAAACCCCCTTTTTATGCTAGCATCGACCAACTCAATCCATCCGGCAAAACATCCTGTTTCTGCGATACAGCATGCGAAAAATTATATGTATTGCCAATCAGAAGGGAGGGGTCGGAAAGACCACGACAGCCATTAATCTGTCCTCGTCCCTCGCCACGGCGGAAAAGAAGGTCCTGCTCATCGACGGAGACCCCCAGGGCAATACGACAAGCGGGATGGGTATAGACAAGTCATCGATTGAAAACAAGAATCTTTATCATGCCCTCATCGGGCGCTGCAGCCTCGAGGACGTCATCGTCAAGACCCAGATCCCGACGCTCGACGTGGCCCCTTCAAACCAGGACCTCGTCGGCGTGGAAATCGAGTTCGTGTCCATCGAGGAGCGGGAAAACAGGCTCAGGGCCCTGCTGGCCAGGCTTCAGACACCCTATGACTACTGTATCATCGACTGTCCCCCGTCGCTGGGCTTTCTGACGCTCAATGCGCTGGTGGCATCGGACTACGTGATCATCCCGCTGCAGTGCGAGTACTTTGCTCTCGAGGGTCTGGCGCACCTTTTGAACACCGTAAAACTCGTACGTACCAGGATGAACCCGTCGCTTTCCCTGGGCGGGATCCTGCTCACCATGTTCGACGTACGAAACCGGCTGTCGCACCGGGTTGTCGAGGAGGTCCGAAACCACTTCGGCGGCAAGGTGTTCAAGACGGTGATTCCGCGCAATGTCCGGATCTCGGAGAGCCCCAGCCACGGGCTCCCGATCATTCTCTACGACGTGAAGTCCCGAGGGGCCGTGGCCTACATGGATCTGGCCCACGAAATCCTCTACGACGGGAGAGCCTAGGATGATCAAAAAGAACTCGCTCGGCAGGGGCCTCGGCGCCATGTTTCCCGACCTTCTCGAAAAGATCGGGGACAAACCGGTCCTGATGACCTGCGCCATCGAGGAGCTCGTTCCAAACCGTTACCAGGCGAGGAAGGATTTCGATCCCGAGGAGCACAGGAGTCTTGTCGCATCCATCCGGGAGAGCGGGATCATCCAGCCGATCGTCGCAAGAAAATCCGATGGGGGCTACGAAATCATCGCCGGGGAGCGTCGCTGGCGGGCCGCACAGGAAGCAGGCCTCAAGAGCGTGCCCGTCATCGTCCGGGACGCGGCCGACCAGGATGCTGCGGTCTTTTCGCTGATCGAAAACCTCCTGAGGGCCAATCTCAACCCCCTGGAGGAGGCCGAGGCGTTCCACCGTCTCATCCACGAGTTCGGCCTGTCCCACGAGGCCCTGTCCTCCACCGTCGGAAAGGACCGATCCACGGTGACCAACGCCCTGAGGCTGCTGAAGCTGCCGAATGAGATCCGCGATGCCATTGCGAAAAAGACCCTCTCGGCGGGTCACGCACGCGCCATCCTCGCGCTGGAGTCCGTTGAAGAGCAGAACCGTCTCTTCAAGGCGATCCTCTCCAGGGGTCTAAGCGTCAGGGAAGCCGAGGCGTTTGCGCGCGGAAAGAAGAAGGGGAAGGCTTCGCCAAAGGTCTCCGGCCGTGATGAGCTTCTGGCCGAGCTGGAGAAGCGTCTTTCCAGGAGACTCATGACCCGGGTTCTCATTCACAACAGGAAACGGGGAGGAGCTATCGAGATCCGCTTCGGTTCCCCCGACGAACTCGACCGGCTGCTCGACATCTTATTGAAATCATGAAAAGGCAGTAAGGTACTTTTTTCTTTTTACCTTGAAAAGTAAATGCTCGCAAAGGGATGGAGTTCTCCGGTTCAAGATATCAACAAATGTTTACATGCTGTTTATAGGGCGGGGTGAAATTGCAATCTTTCTGGAATAAAAGTATCGATATCATAAGGGAAAAGGTGACGAAGCAAAATTTCGACACCTGGATCAGCCCCGTGAGGATCGTTTCGCTCGAGTCCTCGGGTGTGGAACTTCAGGTCCCGAATCGATTTTTCAGGGACTGGCTGACGGACCATTTCGTGGACATCATCAAGGAATCGGTGTCGTCCGTGGCCGGGGTTCCCATGAATGTCCGGTTCACCATCGAAAAGGTCCCATTCCAGGAAAAACCCGCCGTTTCCGAGCCCGCTCCCGCAGAACGGCTGAAGAACGTCGAACAGGCGGAAATTACGAACAAGATTCACCCGTCGCTCAACCCCAATTACAACTTTGAGCGTTTCGTCGTCGGTCCCAGCAACCAGTTTGCCCACGCCGCGGCGGTCGCCGTTGCTGAGGCGCCGGCCAAGAACTACAACCCGCTTTTCATTTACGGAGGGGTCGGACTCGGCAAGACGCATCTTCTCAATGCGATCGGGCTCCACACGTTCAGGATCACTCCCTCGGCCAATGTCCTCTACGTTTCGGCCGAGGAGTTCATGAACGAGATGATCAACTCCATCCGGTACGACAAAATGCAGAAATTCAGGGAGAAATACAGGAACATAGACTCCCTGCTCATCGATGACATCCAGTTCATTGCCGGAAAGGAGAGGACCCAGGAGGAGTTTTTCCATACCTTCAACACGCTGCACGATTCGGGCAAGCAGATCGTCGTGACGAGCGACAAGTTTCCCAAGGACATTCCGAACCTTGAAGGCCGTCTCCGTTCCCGCTTTGAGTGGGGGCTCATCGCGGACATACAGCCGCCCGAGATCGAGACAAAGGTTGCCATCGTCGACAAGAAGGCGCAGGAAAACAACATTTCCCTTCCCAAGAATGTTGCGTACTACATTGCCTCGAAGGCGGAATCGAACATCCGCGAGCTCGAGGGCTTCATCATCCGCATCGGAGCCTACGCATCGCTGACGGGGCGGGAAATTGACATGGATCTCGTCAAGGAAGTGCTGAAGAAATTCTTCAAGCAGGGAGAAAGGCCGGAAGTGACCATCGACGAGATCATGAAAACGGTGGCCGCAAAATTCAACATCAGAATCAATGACTTGAAGTCGCAGAAAAAGAATAAGAACCTCGTGATTCCGCGCCAGATTGCCATGTATCTTGCAAGAAGGCTTACCTCCCATTCGTTCCCGGATATCGGTGCAAAAATAGGTGGAAAGGACCACTCCACGGTCATTTACGCAAACAATAAGATCAAGGACCTTCTGGAGAAGGATCCCAAGGTGGAGCTTGTTGTTCGGGAGATCGAGGAGACTCTCAACAGACACTGACAGGAGAGCCAACGTTTCTTTCACAGGCCGAATCGGAGCAATCCGGCTTGCGGGAACGAGAATCGAAGCTGTCCACATATGAACAGACCCTACTGTTAACAATCCTTACTCTTCCTCTTGTTATTAAGAAAGAATAAATAGGGGCTGTGGGATCTGGGGGAAACAACGGGAGCCGGGCAGTCCTTGAGGTGAGCCACCGAAAACAAGTGATGGAAAGGAAACGGGCTTATGGAATTCACTGTGAGGCGTGACGTTTTCCTGGGCGGTGTTCAGAGGACGCTGGGGATTGTGGACAGGCGCACGGCGATGCCTGTGCTGAACAATGTTCTCATCCGGGCCGAGTCCGAGCGGATCCGCATCGTGGCGACGGACCGGGAGATCGGTCTCGTTGCGGACTACGAGGCGAAGGTCGTCAGGAACGGTGAGATCACGCTGCCGGCCCGCAAGCTCTACGAGATGATCCGGGAAATCCAGGGTGACGAGGTTCACTTCAGGAAGGAGGATTCCAACTGGGTGGCGATCACCTGCGGGAAGGTCAACTTCCGTGTTCCCGGCATCCCGGCGGACGAGTTCCCGAAGATCATGGACGACGAGGAGGTCGGTTTCATCCGGGTCGACGGGGCCATGATCAGCGATATGATCAAGAAGACCTACTTCGCCATGTCCACCGACGAGTCGAGGGTCAACCTCAACGGGGTTTACCTGAAGGCGGAGCAGGAGCCGTCGGGAGGGTTTGTCATGCGCATGGTGGCGACCGACGGACACCGCCTCTCCATCGTGAGTGCCGACCCGAGGGTGGAGCAGGTCATGGAGCTCGACAAGGGAATGATCATCCCCCGGAAAGGCATCACAGAGATCCGGCGGCTCGTCGAGGACAAGGACGGAGCGGTCGAGATCGGGGTGAAGAAGGGAATGTGCGTGCTGAAGAAGGACGGCATCATCCTGAAAGTGAGCCTCATCGACGCCGAGTTTCCCGATTACAAGCGCGTCATCCCGAAGGACAAGGGTACCGTGGTGGAACTCGACCGCGCGGCGGTCCTCCACGCGCTTCGCCGGATGAGCGTCATGGCCAGCGAGCGTTACATGGGCGTGCGGATCAAGCTTCTGACCGACAAGATGGTGTTCAACTCCATCAACCCCGACGTGGGCGAGGCCAGCGAGGAGGTGGAGATTCAATACCAGGAAGGCGACGTCGAGGTGGGGTTCAACGTCCGTTACCTCCTCGAGGCCATCGAGGCCGTCGACGAGGAGACGTTCACCCTCGAGATCCGCAGCGGCCTCAGGCCCGCCATGGTCAGACCGGCGAAGGATTCCAGTTACATGTGCATCGTCATGCCCTTGAAGATATAACCGGTCGGGGATCGGGCACGCGTCCGTTTCTTGACTCGTGTTCCTTTACGCGCTTCGAGGTTGCGAGGATCGGAATTGAGGAAGAGCGGACAAGGGGAAGAGACACCCCGAGAAGATTCGTACAGAGGAGCGAAAACAGTCCAACATGTCTGAAACCTACAGCGCTGACAGCATCAAGGTATTGAACGGTCTCGAGGCGGTCCGCAAGAGACCGGCCATGTATATCGGCAGCACCGGCCGCGACGGCCTGCACCATCTCGTCTACGAGGTGGTGGACAACAGCGTCGACGAGGCCTCCGCCGG
>MVQS01000239.1 GCA_002067855.1 Syntrophaceae bacterium PtaB.Bin038 | reverse complement strand
CGGTCCTTGGCCGCCATCTGGAGGATCAGTTTCGTGTCGACCATCAGGTTGAGCGACGAGAGCTGCCGGTTGAGGTCGGAGATGGTCGCCTTCTTCGTGGACGCGATGCGTTCCTGCCAGGCGAAAACCGTGAGGCCGGAGATGATGACGGCGGCCATGGAGAACAGGATGACCCGGTTCACCCGGCTCACCGTCGCCATCTTTTCCTTTTCCTTGTACGTGAACAGCAGGTTGGGGGTCCGCGAGTTGTCCGACAGGGCAAGACCCACCGCGACGGCGAGCGCAGCCTTCTCGGAGAGGGTGGCCGGCTCCGAGTACCCCGAGAGGTACGGGATGGCGGGGTCCAGGGGGTCCATGACCCCGCTTTCGATCCCGAGCTGCTCCCCGATGTAGTGGATCAGGGGCCGGTAGGCGTTCACGACGCCCGAGATGTAGACCCGGCTCACCTTCTCGCCTCCGAGGTTCGCGAAGGTGCGCTCCACCTGGCGCACAAGGCGGTCCAGGGCCGGGCGCACCATGTCGAAGATGTCCTCTTCCGAGAGTTCGTGCCCCGCGTCGTCGGGGGTCAGGGCGGGCGCATCGGGGTCGAGGCTCAAGATGAGCTTGTAGGCCTGCGAGGGCGTGATGGTGAAATCCACCGGCGCCCCTCCCCAGCGCATATCCCTCGCCGAGGGGCGCTTGCGGTCGGTGTAGCCCTCGACGAGGGCCTCCACCATGCTGTTGATGCCGGTTTTGATGTCGCGGGTCAGAATGAGGCTTCCCCGGGCGTAGATGTCGATGCGTGCGCCGTCGCGGCCGATATAGAGGCTTGCCAGGGTTTCGCCGTAGGTCGGCATCCACTTGGTGCGAAAGAGGTTCTGGATGGCGAAGGGGGCGATGGCCAGGCCGCTCAGCTGGTAGCCTGCATCGTTGAACAGCTCGACGACGGCCTCCACCTCGCGTCTCGGCGCCGTGTAGACCATGACGGAGGTCTTCTTGATCCCCTGCTCCACGACGTCGTGCTGGACTTCGAAATCGAGGATCGTGTCCATGTCCTCGAAGTTAAGCTCCCGCTTGGCCGTCCAGTAGATCGCGTTTTCCAGCTGTTTTCTCGGCACCTTGGGGATCTTGATGAATCGCACGTCCACCTTGGAGGAGGACATGAGGTTCCAGACCTGAAGGCCCTTGCCGGGGCCGCAGAATTTCCCCAGCTCGGTTTTGAGGAACCCCGTGAACTCGTGAGTGCCACGGGCGGTGGTGGAGGGGATGGGCACGCGCCGAAAATCGACAAGCCTCCACTGGTCGGGGGCCGTCTCTTCCACCTTCACCAGCTGCAGGGCCTGGTGGCCGATGTCCACACCGATCGTGACAGGCCTCTGAAAAGCGGGGGTGAGGGAGGAGAAGGGGCTTGCCTTCTTCCTCTTCGGCCCGACGGGTCTGTAGGGGGGCTCTTCCTCGGGCGCCGTCTTCGCCTTTCCCCGGATGACGTTGAGAAGTTTTTCCGTGGAAGAAATTTCTCGATTGGAGGCCATGCTCACCTTCTTGTCGAATAAATCCCGATTGACCGGCAGCCGTCATCCCGCCGGGATCCCCTCGTCAAGGGGACAGGAATCCCCGAAACCGGCTCTGACGGCGGGCCCCCGGGGATCCATCAAAAATCGCGAATAATAATAAACGGTTACGCACAAAAAAGAAAAACCATTGAAACCATTATCTATTTTATTCCTTTTGTCAAGCATTTTCAGGCCTCGGTAACCACTGCAACATTTGCACAATACATGCCATAAAACAAATACTTACCCGTCGCGAGGGGACGCATGGGGAGACCCTCCATTTCCGGTCCACAAATTTTGCAGGCCTGTCCCCTGCGATCCTCCCCGTTGATTGCGAACGGGGAAGGGTCCGTTGTTACGGCGGCTTCCCGCAAAACTGCATGGCAGGCACCTCAGAAATCTGCTATGGAGGGAGGGTCCGGCGGCCGGGAGCAAGGGGCAGAACGGCAGGGGACACCAGACGGTCGGAGAGAAAGCCATGAGACAATTTTCCGTCAGGACACAGGCGCGCAGTCAGATGATCGACATCACGGGCCAGGTCCGGTCCATTCTCCGGGAGAGCGGGATCGCAAGCGGCATCTGCTGCGTGTTCGTGCCGCACACCACGGCGGCCGTCACGATCAACGAGAATGCGGACCCCGACGTGCCCCGGGACATCCTGGCACAGATGGACAGTTCGATTCCCCTGCGCGGGGATTACCTGCACAGAGAGGGAAATTCGGCGGCCCACATCAAGGCGTCGCTCTTCGGGGCCTCGCAGACGGTGTTCGTCGAGCAAGGCGCCCTCGTCCTGGGGACCTGGCAATCCATTTTCTTTTGCGAGTTCGACGGCCCGCGGACGAGGCAGGTGTTCGTCAAGATCCTCCCGGGCGGCTGACGCGCCAGGATAGAGGCTCGAGGTTCCAGGAGCGAGGTTTTCTTCTTTGTTTCCTCGATCCTCGTTCCTCGGACCTCGAACCTTTGTCACGAGATATCCTCGCAACAGAACAGCGTTCAAAAGGAGAGATTCCACGTGGAAAGCGCCGTTGTGACGATCCTCGGCTCCGGTACCATCGTGCCCTCGCTGAGGCGAGGCCCCTGCTCCATCCTGCTGGAGGCGGCGGGGCAGGCGCTTCTGTTCGACATCGGGCCCGGCACGATGCGCCGCCTGCTCGAGGCGGGAAAGACCATCGGGGAGATCGACCTGCTTCTGATCTCCCACATTCACCCCGACCACTCGGGCGAGCTGGCGTCGCTGCTCTTCGCCGCCAAGTATCCCGAGGCCTACCGCAGGCGCAAACCCCTCACGCTGATCGGCGCCAGGGGTCTGCAAGGTCTTTACGACGCCCTCCGCGTCGCCTACGGCGACTGGCTCGTCCTGCCTGAACCTCTCTTCTCCCTGAGGGAGCTGGCCGATCGGACGCCGGACGCCTTCGTCTCGGGAGATCTGCTCATCCGGTCAAGGCCCGTCGCCCACATCGCGGGCAGCATCGGCTACCGCGTGGAGACCCCGGCGGGCTTGTCGGTGGCCTACTCGGGGGACACGGACCTGTGCGAGGGCCTCGTGGAGCTTGCCCGTGGCGCCGACCTGTTTCTCTGCGAGTGCTCGCTTCCCGACGAGATGAAGGTGGAGGGGCACCTGACCCCGTCCGAGGCGGGGCAGGCGGCATCGCGGGCAGGGGCGAAGCGGCTCGTTCTGACCCACTTCTACCCCGAGTGCGACGGCGCCGACATCGCGGCCCAGTGCCGAAAGACCTGGAAGGGCCCCCTCACGCTGGCCGAGGACCTTATGCGGATCGGCATCTGAGCGCCCCGGCAGACCCCGGAACAGGCAGGCGGGAAAAAGCCGGCTCGCTTTCGCGTGCCGGCCTTCCTGATCACTTCTTGCCGCTCTTGATGGGAACCTTTTTGCCCTTGGACTTGGCTTCCGCCGTCTTGGGGAGCTTCACGGTCAGCACGCCGTTCTTGAACTCGGCGTCGACCTTCTTGAGGTCGATCCCGTCGGGCAGAGGCACCGTTCGCTGGAAGGAGCCGTATGAGCGCTCCATGTGGTAGTAGCTCTTGCCCTTCTCCTCTTTTTCCTCCTTCTTCTCCCCCTTGAGGGTGATCGAGTTTCCCGTCAGAAGGACCTCCACGTCCTTCTCCTCCATGCCGGGAAGTTCGGCGGTGATGCGGTATTCCTTTTCCGTCTCCTCGAGGTCCATCTTCGGGCTGAACCCGCCCCATCTCTCGTCGGCCATCCGAAGGGGCCGCAGGTCGAACCCGCGGAAGAAATCGTCGAACAGCCGGTTGACCTCCCTCTGGAGGGAGAAGAGAGGAACTTCCTCCTCGCGTCTCGCAGGCGGGGTCGCCGTCCCCTGGCCCGCCGGGACCACATCCTTGATCTTGCTTGCCATGGCTCGCCTCCTTTTCAAGGGGTTGATGGATGTTACGATGCTTTCACGCTGATCTTCCTGAGCTTCACGGGCTCCGCCTTGGGGAGGGTGAGTTTCAGGACCCCGTCCTTCACCGACGCCTCGATCCTGTCGCGGTCGATCTCGTCGGACAGGGTGAAGGCCCTTTCATAGTCGCCCGCCTCGTATTCGGCGTAGGCGGCACGGTACCCTTCACGGGCGACGGGCGTGACCTTCCCGGAAAGGGTGAGCACGTTCTTTTCGAGGGTGATGTCGACGGATTTATCGTCCACGCCCGGCATGTCAGCCAGCAACACGATGGCATCCTGGGTCTCGCAGATGTCCACCCGGGGGATGAAGACCTTCACGGATTTCGTCCTCTCCGTTTCAACGGGCGAGGATGCCTCTCGCTTCTGCATCTCCTTGTCCGCCATGTGGGTTGCCTCCTTTCGTTACCTCTGCGATTTGATCGCGATTTTCCTGGGTTTATCCGCCTCCGCGCGCGGCAGCCTGACTGTCAGGACCCCCTTCTCATAGGTTGCTTCCACCTTGCCCGAATCCACGGCGTAGGGCAGACGGAAGCTCCGGGTGAATTCCCCGCTTGCGCGTTCCCTGCGATGGGACACTTCCCCCGGTTTGAGTTCCTCCGGCTTTCTCGACCCCGTCAGCCTGAGGATGTTCTCGGCGACCGTGATGTCGAGATCCGCCGGGTCGATCCCGGGGATTTCAGCCTCGACGATGACATCCTGATCGGAAGCCCAGATGTTGACAGCGGGGAATGTGGCGGCATACGGTGCGCCTTCTCTCGCGAGAAGGCGGTTCACGTCCTGCTGCAGGCGCTCCATCTCCCGCCAGGGGCTCCAGACCCTACCGTATCGACCCAATTCCGGCCAGAACATCTCGATGCAACCTCCTTTCACGTTTCGTTACTCGTCGGGGGGCCGATCCCTCCGGCCCCGTTTCCATTTCTGGCGATAAAATAAATTCGGATTCCGGCTTGTCAAGACCGGCGGGAATAGAGGGTGGGAGGGTAAGAAGGTGTGAAGGTCGGAGAACGGGAAGGCTCCGACATCGCCGACCTTCTCAACCTCTCACCTTCTTCGGGGCGACACGGCGGCCGGGGGACGGCGGAATCTGGGGAATCAAGAGGATCAACGACTACAGGAGGAGGGCGCCCTTGTAGAAGAAGTACAGGCCGATCAATTGAATGAGATGGTAGATGTCGTTGTGGTTGAAGTGCCGCGCGAGCTTGATGCCGCTCCGCTGGACGGCGGCTGCGGCAAAGCTGATGAGAATCGCCACGGCGATCAGCCTCGCGCCGGGCGACCCCGTGGTCACGTAGCTCAACCCCATGGCCCCCAATACAAATGCCATGGCGATGGAGTAGAAGACGATGACGTTGCGGAAACGGTAGTCCCGCCAGATCCAGGCGGCATAAAGGGTCGAAAGGCCCAGGACGGTCCATCGGAGGATGTCCGCATAGTCGGCAGGCAGCAGGTGGTAGAAGGTCCCCGCCAGCATGGCCGCCACGGACGTGCCGACGGCGATTCCCGTGATGCGCCACAGAAGCGGGACCCAGCGGACGAGGGCCGTGTGCCGCACGGCGTGGATGGTCGCCCCCGAGAGGGTCCCCAGGGCGATGAGGAAAAACGACAGGGCGAAGTACCGGTGCACAGGAGTCTCCGAGACGCCCAGGATCCTCGAGCCGGCCCAGGCGGCCGCCGCCGCCAGCAGGACGTCCGTCAGGACCGTCATCGGTTCGGGGCCGAATACTCCGTGCCCGCTTGGATTTCCGTGCTGCCGATTCCCCTGCGTCATGCGGGTTTCTCCACTCTGCGGATCACGAAGCGCTCGTCCTCGTCCTCGCCGAAGGTGCTCACGGGGTTCGGGACGGCGGCATAGATGCGCCGCAGATCCCCGGCGTCGATGCGGAAGCTCTTCGTGGGGATGGCGGGGTTGAACATGAAGTGTCCGGCCCGCAGGATGTTCTCGTCGACGTAGAACGGCAGCAACCGGTCACGGTGGCCGAAGGGGGGCACCGACCCCGGGTCGCAACCCGTTACCTCCTGCAGCTCCTCGCGGGTTGCAAAGCGGATGTCCTTCGTGCCGAACTCCTTCTTGAAGAGCCGCGCCTTGATCTCCCTCTCGGCTGTGGTGACCAACAGGTAGTATTTGCCCTTGGCCTTGAGAAGAATGCATTTGCTGCTCGCCCCTTCCCAGCCCGCCTGGCCCCGGTAGGCCAGGGACTCTTCGCAGGTGCCGACGGGCGGGTGCTCGATCTCGTCGTAGCGGATGCCCATCCGTTCCAGCAGCTCCCGGATGGCCCGGTAGACGTCCTGTGACATATCCCATCCTTCTTTCCGTCCCCTTCTGCCCGCGGGGAGAACCCTCCGACCGACGCCTCGCCGTGCGTTCATCGAAGCGGGCCGGGGTGCGGGGCCCGTTGCCTCCTGCCCGCCCGTCCGAGGGGGAATACACGGATGTTATTAGCAGAATTCTCCCTTCCTGATAAGCCGAAATCTGTGGTACGCTCACAGGCGCGCAACCGTACGGGAGGAGCCCATGAAACGCTTCAAGATCGCCACGTACAATGTCAACTCGGTCCGCAGCCGGCTGCCCATCGTTCTTCCCTGGCTCGAGAAGAACCGGCCCGACGTGCTGTGCCTCCAGGAGACCAAGACGGAAGACGCGAGGTTCCCGGCGAAGGAATTCGAGGCGGCCGGGTGGAACGTGGTCTACCGGGGCGGTAAAAGCTACAACGGGGTGGCCATCGTCTCCGCCGGGAAGGCCGACAGGGTGTCCCTCGGCCTCGACGACGGCGGCCCCGCCGACGAGGACCGTCTCATCCGGGCCGTCTTTTCGGGGATCGCCGTGGTGAACACGTACGTGCCCCAGGGCTTCGAGCGGGAGAGCCCGAAGTTCGCCTACAAGCTCGAGTGGTTCAGGCGCCTCCGGAGGTTCTTCGCCAGGCACTACAAGCCCGACCAGATGATCCTGTGGTGCGGGGACATCAACGTGGCCCGCGAAGAGATCGACGTGCACAACCCCAGGAGGCTCCTGGGTCACGTGGACTTCACGCCCGAGGTCTGGGAGGGCTTCGACCATGTGCTGGAATGGGGCTTCGTCGACGTGTTCCGCAAGCACCACCCCGGCGAACCGGGCCAGTACTCCTACTTCGACTACCGGGTCCCCAAGTCGGTCGAGAGGGGGCTTGGATGGCGGGTGGATCACATCCTGGCCACGCAACCGCTGGCGAAAAAATCGGTGAACGCATGGATCGACCTGGAGCCCAGGAAGGCCGAGAAGCCGTCGGACCATGCGCCCATCGTGGCGGAGTTCAAACTGTAGGCCGGGGATCGGATGTGCACCCTCAGACCGCCCCGCGATCACAGAAGGGTTTCATGCTTGGGGAGATCGGAAGGCCAGCCTTCCGCACACGCCGAAACCCCGCTCTTGCCAGCGTCCTGACAGCGCGATTTCGAATATGCCCGACCCGGCAGCACCAACAGACAGGTTTTCCACAGTGAGAGACGGCATCCGCGCGGCCTGGCCCATCTGCCTGGGATACGTCCCCATCGGGCTGGCCTTCGGCGTGCTCGCCCAGAAGGCGGGACTGACTCCGCTTGCCGTCGGGGTCATGTCGGCCCTCGTCTTTGCCGGCAGCTCCCAGTTCATCGCCGTGGCCATGCTGGGGGCGGGGGCGGGGACCGCCTCGATCGTCGCCACGACCTTCGCCGTCAACCTGCGCCACCTGCTCATGAGCTCCGCCCTTTCCGTCTTCCTCGGGGGCGTCCGAAAACGATGGCTGGCGCTGTTCGCCTACGGGGTGACCGACGAGAGCTTCGCCCTGAACCTGGCGCGATTCCGCGAAGAGGGCTGGGACTGGCGGCGGGCGCTGACCGTCAATCACGTGACCAACGCGGTCTGGGTGACCAGCACCGCCGCGGGCGCGCTGGGCGGGGCCCTGATCCCGGCTCACGCCTTCGGCATCGACTACGCGCTCATGGGCATGTTCCTGTGCCTGCTCGTCTACCAGCTCAGGGAACGGATCCATGTCCTGACCGCCCTGATCGCCGGCGCCGCCGCCGTCGCGATGTCCCTGATGATCCCCGGCAACAGCTACATCGTGGCCGCCTCGGTGCTCGCCGCCACAGCCGGCCTTTTCATCCGGAGACGATGGCCTGCCCCGGCCTCGTCCACCACCGGGGCGGGAACGGGTCGGAGGTGAGACGGAGATGAGGCACAAGGGACCCGGAACCGGCGTCATTTCCCGCCTGATCAGGAATCCGGTTGCGAGCGGGATCCCCGCTTCCGCGAGGATGACCCGGAAACCCGGGGAAGGACAATTCACAGGATGATCTCGACCGATTATCTCCTCCTTTGCCTCGGGATGGGCCTTGTGACGTATGTCCCACGCTGGGTGCCCCTCTTTGCCCTCTCGCAGCGGTCGCTTCCGCGCTGGCTCGAGGAGTGGCTCGACCTCATCCCGGCGGCGATCCTCAGCGCCCTGATCCTGCCGGCCCTGCTGACCTCCGGCGAGCCGAGGCAGCTGACTCTCTGGAACAACGACCTCATCGTGGCCATCCCCGTCTTCCTGTTCGCCCTGCGGACCCGTTCCCTGGGAGGAACGGTGATCGTCGGAATGGCCCTCTACTGGCTGGCGGGGAAGGTCCTCGGATGATCTACCTGAAGCTCTTCCTCACGGCCGTCCTCTGGGGCGGGACCTTCATCGCGGGCCGCATCCTGGCGCAGGAGGTTGAGCCCTACTCGGGCTCTTTCCTGCGGTTCCTCGTCGCCTCGGTGTGCATGTTCCCCCTGGTGAGGCACTTCGAGGGAACACTTCAGCCCCTGCGGGGAAGGCAGCTTCTCCTCGTGTTCCTCTCCGGGATGACGGGCGTCTTTCTCTACAATGTCTTCTTCCTCTCGGGTATGCAGACGGTGCAGGCGGGCCGCGCGTCGGTCATCGTGGCCTCCAACCCGGTGCTCATCTCCCTTTTCGCCGCGCTGCTGTTCCGGGGCGAACGGATGACCCTGCTGAAGGCGACCGGGGTCGCGCTCTCCGTCGCCGGCGCCGTCTACGTAATCACCCGGGGCAACCCCTCGACCCTCCTGGAGGGGGCCATGGGGCGGGGGGAGTGGCTTATCTTCGGCTGCGTCGCAAGCTGGGTGTCCTACTCGCTCGTCGGCAAGGTCGTCATGCGGGACGTGCAGCCCGTCTCGGCGGTTACCTACGCCTGCCTGGTCGGGTCGGCGGCGCTTCTGCCGCCGGCGCTCGTCGAGGGAATGGCGGGAAACCTCGGCGGCTACTCTCTTTCCGCCTGGTCCGCCATCGTCTACCTGGGCTTCTTCGGCACCTGCCTCGGGTTCATCTGGTACTACGAGGGGATCCGGAAGATCGGCCCCTCGAAGGCGGGGGTGTTCATCAACTTCGTTCCCATCAGCGCCGTCATCCTGTCCTTTCTCCTGCTCGGCGAGTCGATCGACGCCTCGCTGCTCATCGGCGCGGCCCTGGTCCTCTTCGGCGTCTACCTCACGAACCGTTCCGCGGGCGGCGCATGAAACCGGCCCGGCAGGCGAAACCGTCAAAGGAAAAGCAGGGCCTGCATGGGTCCTGCTTTCCTTCTATCCCAGAGCACGAAGAAGTTTCGTGCTCCTCGATCGCTCAAGATGTCTTTCTGGCGGGCGGCGTCCGCCGCGGCGCCCCTACCGGTGATAGGACCGGCCGTCGTGCCGATAGTACACGGGGTGGCCGGGGTGGTGACGCTGCCAGTGCTTCACATGGCCCGGGGGCACGTGCACGTAGACCGGCCGGTATACAACGGGGGCGGGCCTGTAGACGACCACGGGTGCGGGATGAACCACGGCGGGCCGCGCGTAGACAACCGGTGGGGGAAAGTGCCCGACGTAGAACTGGCCGTAGAACCCCGGCTGGCCGATGCTGACGGATACGCCGACGTCGGCAGCTTGCGCCGCCGTCGCGGCAACGAGGGTGATTGCAATGGCT
>MVQS01000238.1 GCA_002067855.1 Syntrophaceae bacterium PtaB.Bin038 | reverse complement strand
TGTCGCGGCCTGCCCCTTCGAGGTCCCCAAGTACGACGCGGGGACGGACAAGGTCTACAAGTGCGACATGTGCGAGAGCCGCCTGGCCAACAACCTGACCCCCGCCTGCGTGAAGGCCTGCCCCACGGGCGCCCTTTCCTGGGGCGACAGGGAGGCCCAGCTCAAGAAGGCGGAGGCCCGGGCGAAGGAAGTGGGCGGCACCGTGTACGGCCCCCAGTACGTGGGCGGGACGCACATGGCCTACGTGCTCTCCGAGAAGCCCGCCGTCTACGCGGGGATCCACCTCGACCCGAGCGTCCCCTGGGCCGTCACGCTGTGGCGGGGCTTTTTGAAGCCCGTCTCGCTGCTGGCGGCGGGGGGCATCCTCGCGGGCTCATTTTTGCACTACCTGATCAAGGGGCCCAAGCTGCCCTACGACGATGCCGAGGCAGGCAAGAAGGAAGGGGGTGAGTGAGCATGAAACCCGGCATGATTCAGGCAACGGATTCCTTTGAGCGCATCGTCCACTGGGTGATGGCGATCTCCTGCATCCTGCTGTTCCTCACGGGGCTGGGGATGATGTTCAAGTCCCTCAATTTCATCGGGACGATCCTCGGCGGGATGAAGAACCTCAAGTACATCCACAACCTCACGGGCCTCGTGTTCGGCTTCTCGCTGATCTTCGCCATCTCCATGTGGTGGAAGGAGGCGGGGGTGATCGAGATGCCCGAGGACCTCGAGTGGATCAAGTGCGCCGGGGGCTACCTCTGGCACGTGGAGCACCCGCCCGAGAGCGGCAAGTACAACCCGGGCCAGAAGATGTTCTTCATCGCCCTGGCCCTCTGCGGGCCCCTGATGGTGGTGACGGGGCTCCTGATGATGTTCCAGATCCTGCCCATGGCGCTCACCCGCTGGATGTACACGCTGCACGCCGTGGGGTTCGTGACGCTCTTTGCCTTCTTCTTCGTCCACGTCTACCTCGGGACGGTCGGCAACCCCGGCTCCTTCCAGGCCATGATCACCGGCTGGGTCACGCGGGGCTGGCTGAAAAAGCAGCACCCCCGGTGGCTCCGGGAGATGGAGGAGCACGGTACGCTCAACGTCTATGGAGAGGAGAAGAAAAGCGGCTCCAACCACCACGGAGCGTAACCCCATCACCGGGAACCGCAGGAAGATGGAGTGCCTCCCCGCGTCCGTCCGTTCGCAACGGGCCCGCCGGGGGGCACTCCACGATCCCGCGACCGGTCACGAAGGATAAGGAGAGATCCATGAAGGCATCCCGTTTCCTGTTTGTTCTCTTGCTGTTTCTCCTGATCTGCCTCGGTGCGATTCCAGACGCCGCTGCGGCCGAAAAGACCATCCGGCTGAAGATCGAGGCCTGCGACTGCCCTACTACAGTGCCGCAGGTCAACTTCATCCTCCAGACCACTCCGGGCATTGTGAAGCATGACATCAATGCCTTCACCCGCGAGGCGACGGTCACGTTCGACGACAAGAAGACGAGCAGCGACACCATCCGGGAAAGGCTTGCGAAGGGGGGATTTACCTCGGAGGAGGTCGACATCGCCAGGTGAGGGCTCTTTGACGGACCCGCGCCGTCAACAACTCTCCAGCAGGGCCTCGATACGGGTGCGGAGCGGTTCGACGTCGGATTGCGAGTAGTCCGTCTCGATCTTCAGGAAGGGCAGGCCGTGCCGCTCCTGGACATGCCGCTCGATCTGCCAGGATTCGATGTTGTAGGTGTGGCAGGCCTGCAGGATGACGTCGATGACGGCGTGCGGCCGGAACCGGCGGATCATCTCGTCGAGCGCGTCGAACCGCCTCCGGTTGGGCGTCATGCACGCGCAGGGGATTTTAAGGGTCGCCGCGGCCACGGCGGCCAGCGGATCGCCGGTCCCCTCGTCGATCCGGATGGAATATCCCTTCATGCCGCTGCAGCCCTCCAGGGCGACGACCACCCCGCCGGCCTCCTCGACGATCCTCAATACCTTTTTTGCCTCCCCCCCGATGGGACAGCCGCTGACCAGCACGCGCGGTGAACCGGGCCGGGCGAAACCGATTCCCCCGGCCGCGCGGGTTTCGAGCCGTTGCAGCAAGGGGCTGACGAAGCGATGGAATTCTTCGCCTCCCATCAGCGGTTCGACCGCGATGATGTCGAGCAGTTCGCTCCAGTGGAGGGCCGAAGGGTCCAGCGCGGCATAGTCGAAGACGCGGTCCATCAGTCGGCACTTGAGGTTCGTCTCCCGGATCTCGGCCTCGATCCTTTCCGCCGCGATTTCCGCCGCGAAGGTCTCTTCGAGGAACGCCTTGAGCCTGCGGACCCTGTCGGTCCAGCGCGCGAGGGTCCCTTCCTCGACGGGCTGGTAGGGAAGATCCATGACGTGGGTCGGCTTGAGCGGGGCGATCAGCTCGAACATTTTCTTCTTGCCGTCGCAGGTCGTCTCGCCGATGACTACCTCGGAGAGTTCGTAGAACGGACAGGATTTCGTCCGGATGTACCCGAAACTCGATTTGATCAGGGGGCAGAGATTGGCGGGCAGGACTGCCTCGGCGGCGGCAATTGTCTTACCGGACGAGGCGCAGAGAAACGCGGGAATGCCCTTTATGGCCCGAATCAGCTCCAGCGGCGCGTAACCGCAGTACAGGCCGATCACGTGCGCCCCCTGTTCGCGCTTCGACAGGACGAGATGGAGAATCCTGCCGGCGGGGTCTGACGTGAAGGCGTCAAGGATGAGGGGTTCAGTCGGTGCAATCGCCGTGGAATGCAAAATCCGTCTCGCCTCGTTTGTCTTTTGTCGCGGCGCCATGTTTCGTCATTCCTCCGAGGCCATAAGCGCGCACCCCAGGGCTCCCACGATCTGCGGGTCCTGAGGCACGATGACGAGCCGGCCGAGTTGTTCTTCGATCTGCGTGCGCATGCAGGGGTTCAGGGCTACACCTCCTGCGAACAAAATGTCCTCGCGGACCGAAACCTTCTCGAGCAGGGACACGGCGCGCCTTGCGACCGCCTGGTGGATTCCCAGGGCGATTCCGGCGCGCGAGGACCCGCGGGCGATCATGGAAATCACTTCGGACTCGGCGAAGACCGCGCACATGCTGTTGACCGGCTCGGCGGTCTCCGCCGAAGCGGCAGCCTCGATGAAATCCTCCAGGGAAAGGCCCAGTGCCGTGGCCATGACCTCGAGGAAACGCCCTGTTCCGGCCGCACACTTGTCGTTCATCTGGAACCTGGCGATTTTGCCTTTATCGTCCAGAGAAATGGCCTTCGTGTCCTGTCCGCCGATGTCCAAAACCGTGCTGCAGGGCTTGTGGATGGCCTGGGAACCCCGTGCAAAGGCCTTGATCTCGCTGACGGTCTCGCACGGGAGATAGCCCCCGAGCAGATGCCGTCCGTAGCCCGTGGCAATGATGCGGTCGGCCTCGATACCGCACAGCATGTCACGGCAGAGGGAAAGGGGGTCGTGGGTGTTCGCCTCCTTGCGCGTCATCTTGATGACGCCGTTTTCGCAGACGACGAGCTTGACGGTCCGTGAGCCGATATCCAGGCCGATCCCCTTCATCCCCTTTGCCCTCCCTTGCGGCAGGCGTCTTTCGTAGTGCTGACGTTTCGAACACGACCCGGCTCAATACATGAACAATGGCTATATGTCAAATAGATAATCTTGATAGGTTGGTCAGACCCTCCGGAAAGAGGCCTCTCGAGGCTCCATTCCAAAAATCTATTTGATTTATAAGAGGCAATTATGGAAAATGCATCCCTCAGTACCCGCAAAAGGATGGGAGAAACCATGGTCAAGGAAATCGATTGCCGGGGGCTTGCCTGCCCGCAACCCGTGATCAGCACGAAAAAGGCCCTGGAGGCTCTTGCGGAGGGTACCGTGACCGTTTGGGTCGACAATCCCGAGAGCCGGGAGAACGTGAAACGCTTTGCGGCCAGCCAGGGCTGTGAGGTGGCGGTGACCGAGAAGGACGGAGCCTATGCCCTCGCCATCACGAAGAAACCGGGTTGCAGCCTCGCGACACAGGCCGGTGCCACCGAGGGGCCTACCGTGGTCTGCATCACCACCAACGTCTTCGGCAAGGGCTCCGAGGAACTCGGCGCCATTCTCATGAAGGCCTTTCTCAATACGCTCTGGGATTACCGGCCGAGGCCCGCAAAGGTGATCTTCATCAATGCCGGCGTCTTTCTCACCGCGGAAGGCTCCGACGTCCTCGACAGCCTGAACCTCCTGGACCGGGAGGGGGTCGAGATCCTCGCGTGCGGGACCTGTCTTGCTTTTTTCGGCATCAAGGAGAAGCTGAAAGTCGGCAGGGTCTCCAACATGCATGAGATCGTCGAGTCTCTCATGACGGCGGGGCGGGTGATCAACCTCTGAGAGCCCGTCGGCAGGCTTGTCCTCGTTCATCCCCCGGGGCGCGGGACGT
>MVQS01000237.1 GCA_002067855.1 Syntrophaceae bacterium PtaB.Bin038 | reverse complement strand
CGAGAGGTCGAGCGCCTTGCGAAAGGCCCTTTCTGAAAACGCGGAGAAATCGGTCGGCACCAGGATGGTTTTCGGTTGGAACATGGTTCACCTCCTCGATTTCATGAAGGAAAAAGGGAATCTGCTCCCCATGACGGATCCTCCGAAGCCGTCCGGGGTCCCTGCGCTGCCTGTGGGAAAAGGGGTCCTGTCTTCTCTCCCGCCGCTGCCGTTGTCCCGACGATGCACGCGCGGTGGTCAAGCGGCTTCACGCTCGGAAGGGATGGATTTCGTGTGTGCGCGACTGCGTGAAGCGGTGCCGGCGACCCGGCAATCGCGGCATCGCAGAAGCCCGTTCTTGTAGACGTAATCGAAGTAGTCCCCCTTCATCATGTCCGTGTAATCCTCTCTCCTGGCCTGCGACTTCCGCCGTCTGCAGCCCCAGAGGGTGATCCGAAGATTCCCCGGCTGGTGAGGACACACGATCATGTTCCGGCGGTTCCTGGAAAGCCATTCCTCGATCTGATGCGCTGTCACCCTCATGATCCGGCCTCCTTTCCGCGGCCAACCTTCAGGACAGAACCCCTTTCGACCTTTCGACACGGAACGGCGCAACGGATGTGCACCCTCGGACACGCATGACACAGGACCCGGGCAGCGGGCGAAACGCGTTGGGCGATGCGCAGTCGGCTTCGTTCCGCAGGGAACAGGAGAGGGTCGCAATCTTTACGCCTTCTGCAGGAGAACGAAGATCGTCCCCTTGTCGTCCTCGATTCGAATCGGGCGGGCCTCGACCGGGCAGGGAAGATCGATCGCGTGACGGACGAAACGGCTCCGCACCGTCCCCGTGATCATCAGGCGGGCGCCCTCGATGGAAATCCGGATGTCTTCGGGGTTGCCGCCGGTAAAAGACAGGGCGATGACGACCGCCTTGACCCCTTCCCACGTGGTGACCCGGAGGTTCTGCCTCTCGCCGCAGGTGACCTGAGCCCACGGGGAACGCTGGAACCTCGGCTCCCGGAGATCCCTCTCCCCGGACCGTCGCCCGTGCCGCCCGGCGAATGCATGGATGGATGCCGCCATCGGGTCTACCCCCTTTTCTATCCGGCGGACCCTTTGACGGATTGAAATGCGAGATATCGTTCCAGGGTCTCCAGCATCGTGATCTCGTCTTTCAGGCCGGGGCGGGAGGAATTCCCGTTTTCTCCGAAAAAGCGCTCCAAGGACGCCAGGAAAGACGATTGCGCGACGCGATCGCGCGGCGGCGACGCCTTCCTTTTCAACACGATCGAGATCAACCCGTTTTCGTTTTGCATTTCGGCCTCATCGACATGGACCTCGTAAGGCAGATCCAGCGCGTGACGGAACGTCCGGGAGGATTTTCTCTCCCCGCGGAATTCCCCCTTTTCGGCCGGTAAGTCCGGGGGGAGGGTTCCGTGGAAGATCAGGCGCATGCCCTGAACCCGAATCTGAATATCGTCCAGACCGAAGCGGCGCAAATCCGCCGACACAAAGAGGCTTTCCGTTCCGGCCCACATGTAGATTTCCGGGGCTTCGGTCCCCCTGGAGCCGTCCGGCCTGTCCAGGTACACCGACCGGGTTCGGATCCGACTCGCCGCGCCTTCCCCTCGGGGGTGGGAAGCCTTCGCCTGACGGGCATAACGAGACATGGAAGATCTCCCTCCGGATTGCAGCGGGTTTTGTTTCTGGCGGGCAACTCGCGATTCAGGGTACGGGGACCTGTGTGGACATCCCGGCTATGGGATGACGTTCGAGCGTCACCTGCTCGCCCATTCATCTCTCTTGGGTGTTAAATAAATGAATTTTACCGGATTAACAATAATGAAAGAATAGTGGATAAATAGTGTTAAAAAACACTATTCCGAAATGGAAGAAAGATAGGTCCGCAGGTTGGCTTTCTTGTTGGTCAAGCCCAGCTTGCTCCTGATGTGGGCGCGGTGGGTATCGATGGCGAATTTGGACAGATCCATGAACCGGGCGATTTCCTTCGTTGTTTTCCCTTCCTTGATGAGATTGGCGATCTGGATCTCTTTCTGCGTGAGATTCAGGTACTGCAGGGAAAGCTTCTGCGCAAAGGGGGATACGATGCCCTGGAGGTTGGATTCCAGGATGTGGACATGGGTCAGCTCCTTCTGTCCGGACAGCAGTTTTTTCAGCTCCGCCAGCTGCGGGAGGACGAGTTCTCTCACGCTTGCCAGAATCCTCTTTTCCAGATCGGCCTTGTCCTCCTCCCGCTGCTTCAGCAGCACCCGCAGGGCCGCGTTCATCTCTTCCAGGGCATGGGTCTTGGCCTTCAACTCCTCGGCCATCGCCCTGAGGGCTTCCTCGTTTCGCTTTCTGTCGGTGATGTCGAGAAGGGAAAGCACCGTCTTCTTCGTACCCGGCATCATGGCGACCGTCGCGCAGACATCCCGGATTCGCCCTTTCCTGTCCGTGTATCGGAACTCGTAGTTCCTCGGCGCCGCGTCCGGATCGAGACGCCGCAGGCGGTGATACCCCATCACCCGCTCCAGGTCCTCCTCGAGGATGAATTCCGTCCAGCTTTTTTTCCCCTCGATCTCCCCGGCCTCGTAACCCGTTTGCTTCACGAATTCCCTGTTGACCATGGAGATGGTGGTGTCCTCCTCGACGATCATGGTCGCCCCGGGTGTCGTCTCGAAGATGGTGCGGTACATGAGTTCGGACGTTTTCAGCTCCTCCTCCGCACGCTTCCTGTCCGTGATGTCGATCGAGGTGCCGACCCACTCCCGCACGCTTCCGTCGTCCTTGAAGAGGGGGACACCGCGGACCAGCCAGTACCTGTAAACGCCGTCGTGTCTTCGCACGCGGTACTCGACCTCGTAGGCGCCCTTTGCCGCGACGGCTTTGTTCCAAGCCTCCAGGGCACGGTCCCGATCGTCCGGGTGAAGCGCATCCGCCCACCCCGAACCCTTGATCTCCTCTTCGCTCTGGCCCGTGAAGGACCGCCAAGCGGGAAGATCCTCCACCAGTTCACCCTTTGGATCGGCCGTCCAGCCCACTTGCCCGGTCAACTCGATGTAAGACCGGTAGCGCTGCTCGCTGATCCGCAGTGCCTCCGCGGCCTGCTTGCGCTCGGTGATGTCCTCGACCATCTCGATGGCCGCCACGACCCGTCCCCTGGAGTCCGTAACGGGGGTTGCGACGATTCGATAATGTTTTATGGTTTCCCCCGACGGGGTGTCGGTGACGGCCTCGTGGATTTGGCCGTCTCTCAACGTGAGGACCGTGGGACAGTAGGGACAGATTCCTTTAGCCGGCGGGTCGTTGAACGACTCGTAGCAAAGGGGCGTGACGGCCGGGTTCACGCCGGGAAACCACTCCCGCATCTGCCGGTTCAAGGTCCGTATCCGCATGGCCGGGTCGATCATGGCAACGCCGACGCCGATATTCTCGATGATGTTCCGGTACTTCTCCTCCGCCTGCCTCAGCTCGCCGGACAGGCGATCCCTCTCCCTGCGGTTTCCCTCAAGGGCCGCGCCCCGCCTTCCCGAGGCCCCGGTTCCCGCCTTCGTGTTTCCGGTTTTCGTCCGCTGAGCCATGTTCCTCACTTCAACGATGGATAGGGTTGCATTTTACAGGCGCCCGTCCTTCCGGCCTGCTTTCAGGCCGGGTTCAGTCGGCGCTGGATCTCCTCGGCCAGTTTTTCGGTGATCCCCGGGACCTTCCGCAACGCGTCCCGGCCCGCCCGGCGCAGCGAGTCGATGTCGCCGAAATGGCGCAGCAGGGCCCTCTTCTTGGCCGCCCCCACCCCGGGGATTTCGTCGAGGAGCGACCGGGAATCGCGCTTCTCCATCCGGCGGCGGTGGTGCGTGACGGCGAAGCGGTGGGCCTCGTCGCGGATCCGCTGCAGCAGCAGCAGGGCGGCGGGGTGCTTGGCGATGTACACGGGGTCTTTTCGGCCCGCCAGGTACACGTGGTCCTGCTCCCTCATCGAGGGCCTGCGCCGGGCTTCCCCCGGTTCATCGGCCGGCGCCGAACCCTTCGCCAGGCCGATCACGTCGAGGCCGCCGATCCCGAGCTCCCGCAGGACCTTCACGGCCATGCTCACCTGCCCCCTGCCGCCGTCCACCATGAGAAGGTCCGGCAGGCCCTCCCGGTTCTCGAAGCGCCGCCGAAGGACCTCGTGCATGCTCGCGTAGTCGTCCGGGCCTTCGACGCCGCGGACGTGGTAGAGCCGGTAGCCCGACTTGTCGGGCCTGCCGTCCGTGAAGGACACCAGCGACCCCACGGGCAGCTCGCCGCCGAGGGTGGAGATGTCGACGCACTCGATGCGGCGGGGCAGACGGCGCAGGTGCAGCTTGTCCCTCAGCAGGGCCAGGGCCGCCTCCTCGTCCATGCGGGCGGCCCGCTCGGCCCTGAATGAGTCCTCGGCGTTCTGCCGCGCAATCGCGGCAAGGTCCCTCCTCGGCCCCCTGCGCGGGACGATGAGATCGACCCTCTTGCCCCGTTTCTCCGAGAGCCACGCGGCGATGACCTCGCCGTCGTCGACCGCTTCGGGGATGACCACCTCCGCGGGGATGAACATCTCTCCGTCGTAGTACTGCCTCAGCAGCGACGAGAGGACCTCGGCGTCGGCGGCGGCCGTGCGGACGGGGGGGAATTTTTTCGTGCCCAGGGTCTTGCCCCCGCGGATGCGCAGGATGCAGACCAGGACCTGGTCCTCCTCCCGGTGGAGACCGAAGACGTCCCGGTCCCGGAAGTCGGCCGACACCATCCTCTGCTTCTCCACCGTCGTCTCGACGGCGGCGATCCGGTCGCGCAGCCTCGCGGCCTCTTCGAACTCGAGGTTCTCCGCCGCCTCGGCCATCCTCTTTTTCAACTGGTCCAGCAGCTTCGTCTCCCTGCCTTCCAGGAAGAGGACCGCGTCGTCGATGAACGTGCGGTACTCCTCCTTCCCCACGAGGCCCACGCAGGGGCCCAGGCAGTTGCGGATCTCGTACTCGATGCAGGGCCTGCGCCGGGTGCTGAACTCCCTGTCCTTGCACGTCCTGAGCGGGAAGAGCCGGTGGAGATACCGCAGCGTCTCCTTTGCCGCGAGCCCCGACGGGTAGGGGCCGAAAGTGCGGGCCCCGTCCTTCCGGGTCTTTCGAACGAGCTGGAACGCCGGGAAGTCCTGACGCGTATCGAGACGCAGGCTGAAGTAGGTCTTGTCGTCGCGGAAGATCACGTTGTAGCGGGGCCGGTGCTCCTTGATGAGCGTGTTCTCGAGCAGGAGGGCCTCCTTCTCCGTATGGGTGACGACGAAGTCGAGGTCGCGGACGCGGGAAACGAGGAAGGGAACCATGGCGCGCGTGTCGGTGCCCTGGAAGTAGTTGCGGATGCGGCTCCGGAGGTTCTTCGCCTTGCCGACGTAGATCACGTCGCCCCGGGCGTCCTTCATGAGGTAGACGCCGGGGCGCGGCGGCACATTCCGGATTTTGACATCCAGCGCCTGGGGTACGTTTTGTTCCATCCCGTTCATTGCCTTTGCTATCGTGACCTGCCGCCGCGGTGACAGGAGGCAGGTGTCAGGTGACAGGAAGGAAAGGTCAACAGGGTGGTTCGGTTACCTGTTCCCTGTTACCTTCTAAGCTTCTTCCTTGCCGCGGCGCCGGTCGCACGCTTCGCCTTTGCCTTCGGCACCTCTTCGTCCCCCGCCGCATCGCCGCCGGTCTCCCCGCCGAAGCCGATCTCCAGCTCCGTGAGCCTCCGGATCCGGTCGCGCAGCTCGGCCGCCCGCTCGAACTCGTAGTCCCGCGCCGCCTCTTTCATCTCCTCCCGCAGCTTCGCGATCAGGTCCGGCACCTCGGCGACGGCGACGTATTCCGCCCTCGGCTCCATGACGGGCACCGTGACGTAGTCGGCCTCGTAGACGGAGGCCAGCACGCTTTCGATGGATTTGCGGATCGTCTCGGGGGTGATCCCGTGCTCCTCGTTGAATCTGCACTGGATCGCCCTGCGCCGCTCCGTCTCGTCGATGCAGGCCCGCATGGAGTCGGTGATCTTGTCGGCGTACATGATGACCCGGCCCGCCACATTGCGCGAGGCCCGGCCGCTGGTCTGGATGAGGGAACGCTCCGAGCGCAGGAAGCCCTCCTTGTCGGCATCCAGGATGGCCACGAGCGACACCTCGGGGATGTCGAGCCCCTCCCGCAGGAGGTTGACGCCCACGAGGACGTCGAACTTGCCGAGGCGCAGGTCGCGGATGAGGACGACCCGCTCCAGGGTGTGCACGTCGGAATGCATGTACTTCACCCGCACACCCAGGCTCTCGTAGTACTCCGTGAGGTTCTCGGCCATGCGCTTCGTGAGGGTCGTCACGAGGACCCGCTCGTTCCGCGCGGCGCGCCTGCGGATCTCGCCCAGCAGGTCGTCCACCTGGTACGTCACGGGCCGTACGACGATCTCGGGGTCCATGAGCCCCGTGGGCCGCACGATCTGCTCCACCACCCGCCCGCGGGCCTTCGCGATCTCGTACTCGGCGGGGGTCGCCGAGATGTAGAGCCGCTGCTGGGGAAAGCGCTCGTACTCCTCGAACATGAGCGGCCGGTTGTCCAGCGCCGAGGGCAGGCGGAACCCGTACTCGACGAGGGTCTCCTTGCGGGACCGGTCGCCGCGGAACATGCCCACGAGTTGCGGCACGGTGACGTGGCTCTCGTCGAGGATGACCAGCGCGTTTGCGGGAAGGTACTCCATGAGGGTCGGCGGGGGCTCGCCGGGCTTTCTCCCCGTGAGGTGCCGGGAGTAGTTCTCGATGCCCTGGCAGTAGCCCATCTCCTCGAGCATCTCCAGGTCGAAGCGGGTGCGCTGCTCGAGACGCTGGGCCTCCAGGAGCTTCCCCTGCGACTGAAGGACCCGGAGCCGCTCGCCCAGCTCCTCCCGGATGGAATCGAGGGCCGACTTCACCGTGTCCCGCGTCGTGACGTAGTGGCTCCCGGGGTAGATGTCCGTGCGCCGCAGCCGCCCCAGCCTTTTCCCCCGCAGGGGGTCCACGAGCGTGATCGACTCGATCCGGTCGCCGAAGAACTCGATCCGGACGGCCTGTTCCTCCTCGTAGGCCGGGAAGATCTCCACCACGTCGCCGCGGACCCGGAAGGCGCCGCGGTGAAAGTCGACGTCGTTGCGCTCGTACTGGATGTCCACGAGCCGCCTCAGCATCGTGTCCCGCGGGATCTCCATGCCCTCCTCGAGGGACAGGGCCATGCCGAGGTAGGTCTCGGGGGCGCCGATGCCGTAGATGCAGGAGACGCTGGCCACGACGATCACGTCGCTGCGCGACAGGATCGAGCGCGTGGCCGAGTGGCGCATCTTGTCGATCTCCTCGTTGATCGCCGAGTCCTTCTCGATGTAGGTGTCCGTCGTGGGGATGTAGGCCTCCGGCTGGTAGTAGTCGTAGTAGCTGACGAAGTACTCGACGGCGTTCTCCGGGAAGAGGGTCTTGAACTCCTGGTAGAGCTGCGCCGCCAGGGTCTTGTTGTGGGCGATCACCAGCGCCGGCCGCTGGACGGCCTGGATGACGTTGGCCACGGTGAAGGTCTTGCCCGACCCGGTGATCCCGAGGAGGACCTGGTGAGGGTACCCCTTATCGACCCCGCGGGCCAGTTTCTCGATGGCCTGGGGCTGGTCGCCCCGGGGTTCGAAGTCGCACACGAGCCGGAAGGGCTTCCGGTCGAGATAGCCCCCGGCGGCGGCGGTTTTCTTCGTACGGTCTTCCATGATCCCTGCTGGGGCACCCGGGCCCCGAAAAAAGGTTGCGCCTGCCCGCCCGGCGTCTCTCTTACTATAGTGGACTCCTGAACGGGAAGCAAGCCGGCAGACACCCGAAATCCTTGCGGTCTTCAGGATTTTCCGCCGGCCGCCCTCTCGACGAGGCGGTGTGCGGCCATGCCGGCCAGAAAGCCCCAGGCCATGTTTGCCGTGACGGAAACGGCGACGGTCACGACAAGGGGGATGAGGTCCCGGCCGGGGCGGACATGGCGGGCGAACTTGGTCAGCTCGATGCCGATCATGAGCATCATGGCGCCGATGATCGGGGCGGGGAAGACGGAA
>MVQS01000236.1 GCA_002067855.1 Syntrophaceae bacterium PtaB.Bin038 | reverse complement strand
TCCAGAGCCTGCTTGCGCTCACGTCGTAGACGACGCCGTCGACGGCCACGCAGGCCCGTTTCCCGTCGCTTCCGTCGCAGCCGGCGAGCGCCTCTGCGTCGTATTCCTTGCGGTCCGTTTCGGCCAAGGGGCTCCCCTCCCCGGGTTCAGTGCCCCGGCCTGTCCTCCTGCCCCGCCTTGCCGCGGAACACGAGGTACTGCCAGGCATTGTAGGCCAGCATCACGGGCAGCAGCACGGCGCTCACGGCGAAGAGGAACCACAGCGAGCGAGGCGGGGCGGCCGCATCGAAGATGGTCAGGCCGGGCGGGACGGCCATGGGGTAGAGGGCGGCGGCGATCCCGACCACGAGGGTCAGGAAGAGAAGCACGCTCCACTGGTAGGGCTTGTCCTGCTCCGCCTTCTTGAGGCTTCGCAGCAGCATGGCGAACTCGAAGAGAAAGATGGGCAGGGTGAGGTAGATGTAGTGGCCCTGCCTCAGCCCGAGAAGGGAGTATCGGCCCTCGCGGTGCTGCAGGGTCATCCACAGAAGGATCAGGGCAAGGCCGGCCAGGACGGCCCAGGCGGCCAGGGCGGCCGTCTTCAGGGCACGCCGGCGGAGGTCCCCGTCCGATTTCGCGGCCAGGTACGTCGTGCCCAGCAGGACGAAGCCTGCCGTCCCCCCCGCGGCGACGAGGGCCGAGAAGGGGTTGAGCCAGTCGCCGAAGCCGCCGGCGAACTGCCTCTCGACGATGGGCATGCCGCTCAGCAGCCCCCCCAGGGTGAACCCCTGGGCGAGCGTCGCGGCGAGGCTTCCCAGGCCGAAGGCGATGCCCCAGCGGGCGCGGTTCGGCGCTTCGTGGTAGAACTCGATCGCCGTCCCCCGGAAGGCAAGCCCCGCCAGCATGAGCATGACGGGGATGTAGAGGGCCGACATGGCGACCCCGTAGACGACGGGAAAGGCGCCGAAGAGGAGGCCGCCGAGGATGACGAGCCAGGTCTGGCTCGCGTGCCAGGTGGAGGCGATCGAGTGGATCATGAGGCCCCGCTCCTCCTCGCTCCGGGACGCGAGCGAGAAGATCCCCAGCCCCAGGTTGTAGCCGTCGGTGGCCATGTAGAGGAAAAGGATCAGCCCCAGGGCCAGGAAGAAGTAGTCGGGAAGGTAGGTCTGAAGGGTATCCACGGGCAGCCTCCTCTCAACGGGCCGATGGGGCCTGCGGGGGGTTCAGCATCGAGTCGTCGGGCCCCTGCGCCAGCACCCGGCCCGCCAGGGCGACAAACGCCGCCGTGAGCAGGCCGGCAATCACGAAATAGCCCGCAAGGGATGCGGCGACGGTCCCCGCCGGGAGCGCGGTGGCGGCCTCGCTGGTCCGCACGAGGCCGTAGACGAGCCAGGGCTGGCGTCCCACCTCGCGGGTGATCCAGCCGCCCTCCACGGCGGCCCAGGCCAGCGGTCCCGCCGCCACCCAGGCGTAGAGAAGCCACTTCTCGCCGGGAAGCCTCTCGGCCGCAAGCGCCCCCTTCTTCCAGCGCCACCCCGTCCAGAGCGCAAGGCCCAGGAACGCGAAGCCGGCGAAGACCATCACCCGGAA
>MVQS01000235.1 GCA_002067855.1 Syntrophaceae bacterium PtaB.Bin038 | reverse complement strand
CTGACGAAGAAGACGACGAAGCGCAAGCGGAACCTGAGGAAGTCGACGATCCTGGATGCCCGGGACACCAAGGGCATCAAGCGGCTGATTCCCTACGCCTAGCGGGCGGATCCCCGCAGGGGGGACGGAGACGGGTTGACATCGGATAGAGGGGCCTCTTCCCCTCTATTTTCATTAGACAAAACAGGCATCAGGCAACAGGCACCAGGCACCAGGAAAGAGAAAACCAGTTCATCTTGACCTGATGCCCAGTGCCCAATGTCCAACGCCTCATCGGGAGATTCATCATGGCACGTGTAAAGCGAAGTGTGACGGGACGCAAGAAACGAAGGAAGATCATGAAACTGGCCAAGGGCTTTTTCGGGGCCCGCCGCAGGGCATACCGCCTGGCGACGGAATCCGTCAACCGCGCCCTGGCCTTTGCCTTCCGGGATCGCAAGGCCCGCAAACGCGAGTTCCGCAGCCTCTGGATCGCGCGGATCAACGCCGCGGCGAGGCTGAACAACCTCTCGTACAGCCGGTTCATCGACGGGCTCAAGAAGGCCGGCGTGGCCATGGACCGCAAGGTCCTGGCGGACCTCGCCGTCCACGACCCGAGGGCGTTCGCCGCCATCGCCGGCATCGCGGCAGGTGAGAAGAAGGGATGAGAGAAGAGCTGGAGAAGCTTCAACGGGACGCCGAGGAGGAGCTTCTCGGGGCCCGGACGGACGAGGCGGTCCAGGCGGTTCGGACGAAGTACCTGGGCCGCAAGGGGGCGCTGACGTCCATCCTGCGCGGGCTGGGGTCCGTGGCGCCGGAGGAGCGGCCCGCGATGGGGCAGCTGGCCAACCAGGTCAAGGAGGCCCTCTCGCAGCGAATCGACGCGGTCCTCGGCGAGATCGCGGCCTCGAAGAAGGACGGCCGGCTGCTGCAGGAGAGGGTCGATGTGACCCTGCCCGGGCGGGCGTTCGCCCGAGGCACGCTTCATCCCATCACCCGGGTGACGCAGGAGATCTGCGGGATCTTCGCCTCCCTGGGCTTCGCCGTCGCCGAGGGGCCCGAGGTCGAGCTGGACTACTACAACTTCGAAGCCCTCAACATGGCCAAGGACCACCCGTCGCGCGACATGCAGGCGACCTTTTACATCACCGGGAACCTGCTGCTGAGGACGCACACCTCGCCGGTCCAGGTCCGCGTGATGGAGAGGCAGAAGCCGCCCGTGAGAATCATTGCGCCCGGCAAGGTGTACCGGCCCGACGCCGACATTTCCCATTCCCCCATGTTCCACCAGATCGAGGGGCTCTACGTCGACAGGAGGGTCACCTTCGGGGACCTGAAGGGCACCCTCACGTTCTTCCTGAAGCACGTCTTCGGCGAGGAGATCGGCGTGCGGTTCCGGCCCAGCTTCTTCCCCTTCACGGAGCCCAGCGCCGAGGTCGACATCCAGTGCGTCATGTGCCGCGGCAAGGGCTGCCGGGTGTGCGGACAGAGCGGCTGGCTCGAGATCCTGGGTTCCGGCATGGTCGACCCCGAGGTCTTCAAGGCCGTGGGGTACGACAGCGAGGAGTACACGGGTTTCGCCTTCGGCCTCGGCGTCGAGCGGATCGCCATGCTGAGGTACGGCATCTCGGACATCCGGCTCTTCACGGAAAACGACCGCCGGTTCCTGGAACAGTTCTGAAAAACAGGCATCAGGCATCAG
Source organism: Syntrophaceae bacterium PtaB.Bin038 (assembly GCA_002067855.1). GTDB lineage: Bacteria > Desulfobacterota > Syntrophia > Syntrophales > UBA2192 > UBA2192. Next base: position 2,589 of record MVQS01000235.1, on the reverse strand, counting down.
GCATCAGGCACCAGGGAAACCGATTCAGAATTTCCTGACGCCTAATGCCTTACGCCTGAAGCCTAGAACCGAAGGTTCATATGAAAGTCAGTCTCAAGTGGCTCAGAGATTACGTCGACCTCGACATCACCCCGCAGGAGCTGGCGGACCGTCTCACCATGGCCGGGCTCGAGGTGGATGCCGTGGAGGAATACACCCCCGCCTTCACCGGGGTCGTCACGGCCAGGATCCTGTCCATGCGGCGCCACCCCGACGCCGACAAGCTGCATCTGCTGGAGGTGACCACGGGCGGCGAGCCGATCCCCATCGTGTGCGGCGCCCCGAACATGAAACCGGGCGACGTGGTGGCCCTCGCCACGGTCGGGGCCGCGATTCCCGGCGGCTACACGATCAAGAGCTCGAAGATCCGCGGGGAGGCCTCGGAAGGCATGCTGTGCTCCGAGGACGAACTCGGGATCGGGCCCGACGCGTCGGGCCTCCTCATCCTGCCGCCCGACACGCCCCTGGGAGAAAACCTCATCGACGTCCTCGACCTGCGGGACACGGTGCTCGACATCGGGGTGACGCCCAACCGGGCGGACTGCCTGAGCATCGTCGGCATCGCCCGCGAGGCGGCCGTGCTGTGCGGCAGAAAGCTCCGCTACCCGAAGATCTCCTTCACGGAGTCCGCCGAAGACATCCGGTCTCTCACCTCCGTCGAGATTCTCGACCCCGATCTGTGCCCCCGGTACACGGCCCGCATGATCCGGGGCGTGAAGATCCTGCCGTCGCCGAAGTGGATGCGCGAGCGCCTTGAGGCCGTGGGGCTGAGGGCCATCAACAACGTCGTCGACGTGACGAATTTCGTCATGATGGAACTCGGGCAGCCGCTGCACGCCTTCGATTTCCGCTTCCTCGAGGAGGGGCGGATCGTCGTGCGCCGCTCCCGCGAGGGCGAGCCCTTCGTGTCCCTCGACGGCAAGACGCGGACCCTCAACGCCGAGACCCTGATGATCTGCGACGGACGCAAGCCCGTGGCCATCGCGGGGATCATGGGCGGCGAGAACTCCGAGGTCAAGGACGACACGGAGACGGTGCTGCTCGAGAGCGCCTACTTCAACCCCTCCACGATCCGGCGGGGGGCGAGGTTCCTCGGCATGGGGACCGACGCCGCCTTCCGGTTCGAACGGGGGATCGACCCCGAAGGGGTCGTGCGCGCCCTCGACCGGGCCGCTCAGCTCATCGCCGATCTCTCGGGAGGGAGCGTCTGCAAGGGGCACATCGACACGTACCCGAAAAAGGTCCCCATCCCGGGCCCCATCCGGCTCCGCATGGACCGGGTGGAGGCGATCCTCGGAACCCCCGTGAAGGCCTCGGAAGCGACGGCCATCTTCAAAGGACTCGGGATGTCCGTCAAAAAGGAAGGCCGGGGAGGCCTCTCCGTCACCCCGCCGACCTTCCGCGTGGACCTGTGGCGAGAGATCGACCTTATCGAGGAAATCGCGCGGATTCACGGCTACGACAAGATCCCCGTGACGGTCCCGGCGATCCCCGTCCCCGGAGACCTCCACGACCGCAAGCGCGAGTTCGAGTCGGCCGTGCGTTCGGCCCTGAACGGGCAGGGGTTCACGGAGGTGCTCAACTACAGCTTCATTTCGGCGGGCTCCGCCGACGTGCTCGGTTTTCCCGAGGGCGACGGGCGCCGCCGCTTCGTCCGCATCGCGAACCCGCTCACCGAGGACCAGGCCGTCATGCGCACCACGCTGCTCTACGGTCTTCTGGAGACGATGCGGCGCAACGTCAATGCCGGCTCGCCGGATCTCAAGCTCTTCGAACTGGGGAAGATCTTCATCGCCGTCGGAGAGGGGGAACTGCCACGGGAAACGGACATGATCGCCCTGCTGATGACGGGGTCTCGCTATGGGGAGAACTGGCATTTCCAGTCCCTCACGGCCGATTTCTACGATGTCAAGGGTGCCCTCGAGAACCTGGCCGCGGCGCTGCGCGTCGAGGGCTTGAGGTGCGAGGCCGCCCCGGACATCCCCTGGCTGCATCCGGGCCGCGCGGCGCGGGTGTACGTCGGCGGAAGGGAGATCGGCTCTTTCGGGGAGCTCCACCCCGACGTGGCCGGCCGCATGGACCTGCGCGGAAGGGCCTTCGTCCTCGAAGTCGAGGCGGGGCCGCTGGCGGGCGGGGCCCGGGAGGCGGTCCGTTACCGGGAGTACTCGCGATTCCCCTCCATGGTCCGCGACGTGGCATTCCTCGTCGGGCTGGAGACGGAGGCGGGGAGGTTGATCGCCCTGGCCGCAGCGGCAGGGGAAGAATTGCTTGAAAAGGTTGATGTTTTTGATGTATACAGTGGAAGGGGGATTCCCGAGGGCATGAAGAGTCTTGGCCTGCGGTTTACCTACCGATCCGCATCGAAGACATTGACCGACGAGGAGACGGGTCAGGCTCACGGCCGGATCGTGAAGAAGATCGTCGAAACGACCGGCGCCAGGATCAGGGGGGAAGGGTAACAGGACACCGAGGCCGGGAAAAGAGGAGGAAGGCGATGACGAAGATAGACATCATTCAGAATGTCTGCGACAAACTGGGGTTCTCGAAGAA
>MVQS01000234.1 GCA_002067855.1 Syntrophaceae bacterium PtaB.Bin038 | reverse complement strand
TTCGCAAATGTCAAGGCTTATATTCTGGCGGAAACCCGCATCCGGCGCGGGATTTCCCGGAGGTGGCCTCCGCAGGGCCATCCCGGCCCCCGCCTGCACCCGGGCGGGCAGTCCGGTGCCATGACGAGGTAGTAACAAGATTCATGCCAGACGGGCGGCCATCGCGATCCGGCTGGGCGAAAAAATAGGAGGGAGCTAACGCCATGAAGGGAAAGAAGATTGCTGTCGTCGGCGGGGGCAAGATGGGGGAGGTCATTGCGGCGGGCATCCTGAAGGCGGGCCTGGCCCAGCCCGGCAGCGTGACCGTGACCGACATCGTTCCCGACCGCCTTTCCTACCTGAAGGCCAAGTACGCCGTCGCGACCAGCGGTGACAATCGCAAGGCCGCCCGGGACGCGGACATCGTCGTCCTGGCCGTCAAGCCCCAGGGCATGGGCGACGTGCTCAAGGACCTGGCTCCCGTCATCGACCGAAGGAAGCTCGTCATCTCGATCGCCGCGGGCATCCCCATCCGCTTCATCGCCGAGCACCTCAAGAAGGGTGTTCCCGTCGTCAGGGTCATGCCCAACACGCCGGCCCTCGTCGGCGAGGGGGCGGCGGCGCTGGCGGCGGGCGAGGCGGCCTCCGGGGCCGACCTGGCGGCGGCCCGGGAGATCTTCGACGCCCTCGGCCTGACGGTGGTCGTCAAGGAAGAGCTCATGGATGCCGTGACGGGCCTCTCCGGGAGCGGCCCGGCCTACGGGTTCATCATCATCGACGCCCTCTCCGACGGCGGCGTCCTCATGGGCCTGCCCCGCGACGTGGCCACGAAGCTCGCGGCCCAGACGCTGCTCGGGGCGGCCAGACTCTACCTCGACAGCCTGAAACACCCCGGGGAGCTGCGCGACATGGTGACCTCCCCCGGAGGCACGACGATCGCCGGCATCCAGGCCCTCGAGAAACACGGCCTCCGATCCTCCCTCATCCACGCCGTCGAGGCGGCCACCCTGCGCTCGAAGGAGCTCGGGAAGGGCAAGTGAGGACAGGGGGCAAAGAACAAGGCCCCCTCCGCGGTTGACGTGAAGGGGGCCTTTTCTTTCCTGAACCCTGAACCCTAGAATTTGAAGATGTCGTAGATCCTCGTGATGATCCCCGACTTCTTCTCCTCCTGCGTTTCCTCGCGGGGAGGCTCTGCGGTCCCCGGCTCGGGGGCCGGCTGGGGCTCCGCGGGCGCCTGGGCCTCCTCCCGGACCGTCTCCTCCCTGCGCTCGCCGGGCCTGCGGCGACCGCGCCGCGAGCGCCTCTTGCGCGTCCCCCGGCCCGCCTCGCCGGGCGCGCCTTCGGCCTTCGCCTCCTCGCCCTTGCCCTCCTCGTCCTCCGGGGCGGGCAGCGGGAGGTGCTCGCGTTCGACGAACTCGAACTTCGCCTCCTCCCAGAGCATGTCGGGGTTGCCCGAGATGTGGATCGTGACGCTGTGCGCGTTCTCGAGCTCGACGATGTCGCTGCGCTTCTGGTTCAGGAGGTAGTTGGCGATCTCGTGGGGCAGCGTGATGCGAACCGACGCATAGGTCCCCTTGAGGACATTAAGCCGGATCTTGCGGAAGGTGCTCAGGGCCGCGTACTCCAGCGAGGGCCGCATGCCGGCGCCCTTGCAGTGCGGGCAGGTCACGTGGCTGATCTCCTGGATGTTGGACTTCTTGCGCTGGCGGGACAGCTCCATCATCCCGAACTTGGAGATGCGCGAGATCTGGGTCCGGGCGCGGTCGAGGCTGAGGGCCTTCTTGAAGGTCTTCTCGATTTCGGCGATGTGCTTGCGGTCCTTCATGTCGATGAAGTCGATGACGATGAGCCCCCCGAGGTCGCGCAGCCTCAGCTGCCGGGCGATCTCCTCGGCCGCCTCCAGGTTGGCCCGGAAGGCCGTCTCCTCGACGTCGCGGCGGTCCGAGGCCCTGCCGGAGTTGACGTCGATCGTGATCATCGCCTCGGTGGGGTTGATGATGAGATAGCCGCCGCTCTTGAGCTCGGCCCGTTCCTTGTAGATGGCGTCGATCTGGGGCTCGAGGTGATAGCGGTCGAACAGCGGGGTCTTGTCCTGGTAGAGCTTGATCATCTTCACGTTGCGCGGGGCCACCGTGCCGATGTAGGCGCGCATCTTGCGGAAGGTCTCCATGTCGTCCACCAGGATTTCCGAGATCTCCGTCGTGAAGTAGTCCCTGAGCGAGCGCACCCCGAAGTCGCCCTCCTGGTGGATGAGTGCCGGGGCGTGGACTTCCTTGGCCTTCTTCTCGATGTCGCGCCAGATCTTGAGCAGCACGTAGTAATCGCGCGAGAGCTCCTGCTTGGTGCGGTTCATGCCGGCCGTGCGGACGATGAACCCCACCCGGTCCTCGGCCGAGATCTGCTCCATGAGCTCCATGAGGTTCTTGCGCGACTCGTCGTCGTCGATCTTGCGGGAGATGCCCGTGCTCTGCCGGTTCGGCATCAGGACGACGTAGCGGCCGGGAAGCGAGATGTAGGTCGTCAGCATGGCGCCCTTGTGGTCCTTCTCGTCGCGGGCGACCTGCACGAGGATCTCCTGGCCGTTTTTCAGGTGCGGCCGGCGGTGCCGGTGCCCCTCCTCCTCGCCCTCGTCGCTGCGGAAGTACTCGGGGCTCACGTCGTGCAGGGGCAGAAAGCCGTGTTTCTTGGCCCCGTAGTCCACGAAGGCCGCCTGGAGGCCCCGTTCGACCTTCAGCACGACGCCCTTGTAGATGTTCCCCGTGATCGGCTCGCGGGCCGACATCTGGATGTTGTACTCCACGAGCTTGCCGCTCTCGAGGACGGCCATCCGGCTCAGTTCC
>MVQS01000233.1 GCA_002067855.1 Syntrophaceae bacterium PtaB.Bin038 | reverse complement strand
CCTGGACATGATCGCCCGCTCCCTCCGGGCGGGCCACGCCTTCACGGGGGGGATGCAGATGGTGGTCATGGAGTTCGCCGACCCGGCCCGTTCCGAGTTCCGCAAGACCCTCGACGAGATCAATTTCGGCGTCAGCTACGAGGACGCCCTGCGCAACATGGCCGCGCGGGTGGACTGCCCCGACCTGAAGTTCTTCGCCCTCTCGGTGATCATCCAGCGCCAGAGCGGCGGCAACCTCGCCGAGATCCTCGACAAGATCAGCCACCTCATCCGGGAGCGGTTCAAACTGATGGGCAAGGTGCAGGCCCTGACGGGCGAGGCGCGGATCTCGGCGGTGATCCTGTCGCTTCTTCCCTTCTTCATGGCGGCCGCCATCTACGTTCTAAACCAGGGCTACCTGGAGGTCCTCTTCCGCGAGCCCGTGGGGCGGCTCATGGCCGGGGCGGCCCTCGTCATGATGGTCCTCGGGATCGTCGCCATGAAGCGCATGATCAGCATCAAGGTCTGAAAGGGAGGCGCGCAATGTTCGACATGGCCATCCTCATCTCCGTGCTCGTTTTCTTTGCCACCCTGCTTTTTCTCGCGGCCGGCTACACGTTCATGAAATTCCGGCGCGAGCACCAGGCTGTGGTCGAGAAGGTGAAATCCGGCGGCGTCGTGCGGTCTGAGCTGTCGGGCGATGCTGTTCCCAAGACGGGGAACACCCTGAAGGACTCGCTCCTGAGTACTTTTGCCCGCGCCGGCGGCTGGGTCAAGCCCCGCGGCAAGGAAGCCGACGTCTCGAATCTGCGGAAGCGGTTCCTCACGGCGGGGATCCGCCACCCCGCGGCACCGGGGGTTTTCTGGGGAGCGCGGGTCCTCTTCGCGGCCCTGTTTCCTGCTCTGGTCTTCTTCGGGGTCCTGGTGGCGGACCATAAGCTCATGCCCCTCCACATCCTGCTGATTCTCCTCGTGGCGGCCGCGGTGGGGTTCTACGTGCCCGAGGTGATCCTCGACCTGCGGATCCGCTGGCGCAAGGAGCAGATCGTCCGGGGGTTCCCGGACGCCCTGGACCTCCTCGTGGTCTGCGTCGAGGCCGGCATGGGGATCGACGCGGCGATCAACCGCGTGGCCGAGGAGATGCGCCTGAGCAGCCCCGTGCTGAGCGACGAGTTCCGCCTCCTGAACCTGGAGCTCCGGGCGGGGAAAGCCCGCGCCGACGCGCTGCGGAACCTGGGAGTGCGCACGGACGTGGAGGAGGTCCGCAGCTTCGCCACGCTGCTCATCCAGACGGACCGCTTCGGGACGAGCGTGGCGCAGGCCCTGCGGGTGCACTCCGACGCCATGCGGACCCAGCGCTACCACAGGGCCGAGGAGCTGGCCGCCAAGCTCCCCGTGAAGCTCATGTTCCCGCTGATCCTGTTCATCTTCCCGGCGATCTTTGTGGTCATCGTCGGGCCGGCGGCCATCCAGATCTACCAGACGATCATCAATCGCTAGGAGGCGGACGATGAAGAAAACCTCCCGCATCATCCTGATCGCAGCCGTCGTCGTGCTGTTCATGTCCGTCAACAGCTGCAGTCTCATCAACTACTTTTCCGGTTACGTGAAATCCTGGGAATCCCAGGCGCCCGGCCGGGCCACCCTGGGGGATGGGCTTGACCACTTCATGGGCTCGGTCCGGGCGCCCCTGGGAAACCCCGACGCGCATTACCTCCTGGGGGACTACTACCAGGGGCGGGGCCGCCACCGCGAGGCGATCGAGGAGTTCAACAAGGCCATCCGGATCGACCCCCGCTACGTGAGGGCCTACAACGGGATCGCCGTGTCGCTCGACCAGATGGGCGAGCACGAGCGCGCCCTGGAGCAGTTCCAGGCGGCCCTCATGATCCAGCCCGACCTCGACTACCTGTACAACAACATGGGCTACTCGCTGCTGCTGCAGGAGCGCTACGAGGAGGCGGCGGAGGCCTTCGAGAAGGCCGCCGAGCTCTCGGGGGGGAAGATCAGCCGCATCCAGAACAACCTGGCCCTCGCCCGGAGCGCGCTGGGGATGGAAACCCCCGCGGAGCGTCCCGGCGACACGAAGCACCGGGCCCTGATCGAGTTCACGGCGGCCAACATGCGGCTGAAAAACGGACGCTTCGAGGAGGCCCGCGAGCACTACAGCCGGGCGCTCGCCCTCGATCCGGACCTGCGCGGGGCGCGCAAGGGGACGGAGGTGGCGACCCTGCTGGCCGACGTGAGACGCTCGCTCAGCGAGGACGGCTCCCTCGTGCTCGACGGCAGGGGCGACATGGCTCTCCTCGGCCGTGACGGCGTCGAGATCTCCAACGGAAACGGCGTGCGCCACATGGCCAGGGACGTCGGGGCGTTTCTGAAGAAGCAGGGCTTCAACGTCGTGCGCCTGACCAACGCCGACCACTTCCAGTACGGCAAGGCCAGCGTCTACTACCGGGGCGACGCGGAGTTCACGGCCCTGAGGGTCAAGAGCGCCATCCCCGGCATCACGCAGATGAAGAAAGTCGGCGGCTTCGACCGGGACAACGTCCAGGTGAAGGTCCTCGTCGGCAGGGACCTGGCGGACCGTCGGGACGCCTTCAAAGAGGGGGACAAGTGATGATCGCGAAGCGATGGACTTCGTTGGCAGGGATCCTGGCGCTGGTGCTCGCCGCCGCCGTCCTGGGCGGGTGCGCCTCCACGGAGACGAAGGACACGGCGGTGCGGGACGAGCACCGGCGGATGATGTCGTTGCAGAAGAACGCCGAGGCCGCCAGGACCTCCTCGGCGCCCCTGAAGGATCTGCCGGAGATGGACGCCCGGGCGCTGGAGCAGGTGGGGGACAACTACGTCCGCCAGAACAACCCGTCCCTGGCGTTCGTGCAGTACGACAAGGCCCTCGCGAAGGACCCGAAGCTCGAAAGCGCCCGGTACAAGAGGGGGATGCTCCTGCTGAGCCGGGGAATGAACGACGAGGCCCTCAAGGAGTTCGAGGACATTCTCTCCCGCAGCCCGAAGAACGCCCTGGCCCTTGAGGGAAGGGGCCGCGTCCACATGGCGAAGAACCACTTCCACGCCGCCATGGCGGATTTCGACAGCGCCCTGGCCGCCGACCCGAAGCTCTGGCAGGTTCATGCCCTCCGGGGGTACCTCCACGACCAGAGGAAGGAACACGACAGGGCCATCGGGGAATACGAGAAGGCGATCGGCCTGCAGCCGGAGTCGAGCCTGCTCTTCAACAACCTGGGAATGTCCCGCTACCTGAAGGGCGATCTCAAGGGCGCCGCCGAGGCCTATGCGCGGGCGATCCAGCTCGACGTCAACAACCGCCGCGCATACAACAACCTGGCCCTCGTGCTCTACAAGCTGGGCCACGACGACGACGCCCTGCTCGCCTTCAAGCACGGGGGCGACGAGGCGGCAGCCTACAACAACATGGGCTGTCTCTACATGGCGGACAGGAAGTACGAAAAGGCCAGGGCGGCCTTCGAAAAGGCCATCGGCCTGCGGGCGACCTACTTCGCCAGGGCCCAGGAAAATCTCAAGAAAGCGGAGTCTGCCATCACGGCCCGACCGACGGTCCAGTGAGGAAAGGAGCCCCCCGTCCATGACAGCCGCCAAAATCGCCATCACCCGCTCCATCGAGGAAACGGGAGTCCGCAAGAACCTGCTCGAGGACCTGGCCCTCAAGACGGTCTACCTCGTGGGGGAGATCTCCCTCGTGGAACTGGCCCGAAGCATGGGGCTGTCCTACCGGGTGGCGGAGGAACTCTTCCAGCGCCTGCGCAAGGAGCATCTCTGCCAGGTCACGGGCATGACGGGGGGCACGCACCGCATCGTGGCCACGTCGGGGGGGAAGACGCGGGCCCTCGAGCTGCTGGCCCACAATCAGTACGTGGGCCCCGCGCCCGTGTCGCTCGAGGACTACACCGATCGGATCGAGGCCCAGAGCGTGCGAGGCATCCGGGTCACGCCGGAGGATGTCCGCTATGCCTTCCAGGAGTGGGTCCTCGACGACGAGACCCTCGACCGTCTCGGCGTTGCGGCCACGTCCGGCCGGGGCATCTTCCTGTACGGGCCCACCGGAACGGGCAAGACGACGATCGCCCTTTCGCTCACGCACCTCTTCGACCTGGACCCCGTGTGGGTTCCCTACGCCGTGGAGGTGGACGGGCAGATCATCACGGTCTACGACCCCGTCCTGCACCAGCGCATCGAGCTGGACGCGGACCCCGAACAGGACGGCCGCTGGGTGAAGTGCCAGAGGCCGCGGATGATGGTGGGCGGTGAGCTGACCATCGAGATGCTCGACCTGCAGTTCAACGCCGCCACGCGCTTCTACTCGGGGCCGGTGCAGATGAAGGCCAACAACGGGATCCTCATCATCGACGACTTCGGCCGCCAGCGCGTGAGCCCCGAGGAGCTGCTCAACCGGTGGGTCGTGCCGCTGGACCGCCGCGTGGACTTCCTGACCCTGGCGGGAGGGAAAAAGATCGAGATCCCCTTCGACATGCTGGTCGTCTTCGCCACGAACCTCGACCCGGCCACCCTGGTGGACGAGGCCTTCCTGCGGCGCATCCAGACGAAGATCAAGGTCGGCCCCCTGAAGCCCGACCAGTTCCGCGAAGTGCTCCTGCGCCTGTGCCTGAAACACGACCTGGATTACGAACCGTCCCTCGCCGACGAGCTGATCCGGATCATCGTCCAGGAGCGCGGGGAACCCCTGCGGGCCTGTTACCCGAGGGATATCGTACAGCAGATTCTGTGGGCGGCCCAGTATCGCCGGGAGAGGCCGCGGCTCGACCGCCAGGCCATCGAGGCCGCCTGCAACAATTACTTCCTGGCGCTCTGATTTTGAGGGATGGCCCCAGGCCCCTGCCATGGCCCGGGGCGAGATGCAGGTTGACGAAGGAAGAAGGAAACCCGAGCATTCCGGGGCCCGCTGCCGGCTCCGGGTGAACCGGGTTGGTGCACCTTTCCCTGCCGACCCTTCGTTTGTTTGCGTCTCCCCCGTTCCGATCGACAGCGAAATGCTTTGCTGCGCGTGCAGCAACGGCGCACTGCGAGGCCGGGGGGCCGGACGGGCCGTCACGGCTTGCGGCTTGCGCGGCCGGCGGGACCGCCGCCGGATTCTCGATGAACCATGTAGGGTACCCATGAGGAAACGCAGGAACCAGAAAGGAGCCTCTGCCGTCGAGTTCGCGATCATTCTCCCTGTCCTGGTCGCTCTGTTCTTCGGCATCGTCGATTTCGGTCTGTTGATCTACGACAAGCAGGTCATCACCAATGCCAGCCGCGAGGGGGCCCGCGCGGGCATCGTGCAGAGGATCCCCAGGCTGTCCGCCGCCGACATCGCGCGCGTGGTGGACGCCTATGCCGCGGACCATCTCGTCACGTTCGGCTCGAGGACGAATCCCGTGACGACGGTGCCGAGCGGGAGCTGCGCCGCGTTCGGCCAGGACCTGGAAGTCAACGTATCGTACAACTACAATTTCCTGGCCCTGACGACCATCGCCATCAACGCGCGGACCGTCATGAAATGCGAGTGATGAGCGGGATGCGCCGGGACATCGGCGCGGGGAAAAGGAAGAACCGGTGAGGAGGAGACACCCATTAAGATGAGATCGGAGAGCCGAAAATCCTTTTTTACGGGACGTCGCCGCCAGTCCGGGGCGGCGGCCATCCTGGTGGCGTTTCTCATGATCGTGTTCCTGGGGATCGCGGCGCTGGCTCTTGACATCGGCTACCTCTACGTGGTGCGTACCGAGCTGCAGAATGCGGCCGACGCCGCCGCGCTGGCCGGTGCAGGCCGTCTGTATCCTCGCTCGGTGACGGGC
>MVQS01000232.1 GCA_002067855.1 Syntrophaceae bacterium PtaB.Bin038 | reverse complement strand
TCCGTGAGCATGACGAGCCGGTCCGTGACGAGGGCGGAGAGTTTCTCCAGGAGGATGAAGAAGCGGGTCTTGGCGGGCCCGAAGTACCCCCAGAAGACGTGCCCGTGGGGCGTGTGGAGGATGACCGGGACCCCCGCCAGCCAGGCCGCCCAGCGGCCGACGATGCCCGCCTTGGAGGTGTGGGTGTGGACGATGCGGGGCCTCTCGCGGCGGAAGAGCCGCCAGAGGGCGAACAGGGCGGCCAGATCGTTGACGGGGCTCACCCGCCTGACCAGCTCCGCGAGGGTCAGGATTTTGACCCCCCGGGCCCGGAGGCGCGCGAGGTTCTCCTCGACGCAGGCCCTCTCTTCCGGTCCCATGGCGGATTCCTCCGACGCCCCGGCGACCAGCCGGACCTCGTAGCGCTCCGGGTCGAGGCCCAGGGCGGTGAGGCAGGTGTTCTCGGCGGAGCCGCCCTTGTCGAAGCGGGTGATGACGTGGATGATGCGGATCCGGCTCATACGCTCCCTGCCATGTATTTTTCGTGCCAGACCTGGAAGGCCACGAGGTTCCAGATCTGCCACGAGGGGTCCCTGCGCCGCCCGCGGAAATCCTCGACGAGTCGCGCGACGGCCCGCGCATCGAAGATCCCCTGGCGCCGCAGCCGCCCCGCCTCGAGCGTCTCGTCGATCAGCCCGCCCAGCTCGTTGCGCAGCCAGGCGGAGACGGGCATCTCGAAGCCCCACTTCGGGCGGTTGTGCAGCATCGGGGGCAGCAGCTCCTTGAAGGTCTCCACGAGAATGAACTTCCCCCGCCCGTTGCGCAGCTTGCGGCCCCCGCTGATGGAGAAGGCCAGCTCGCAGACCCGGTGGTCCAGGAAGGGCACGCGGACCTCCAGGGAATTCAGCATGCTCGCGTGGTCGACCTTCTTGAGCATGTCGCCGGGCAGCGACTCCTTCACGTCGGCGTAGAGCATCCGGTTGACGGCGTCGTCGTCGCGCTCCCGGAGCCTCTCCTGCAGGATCGCCTCGCCCAGGTCGGCGCACACCCCGGGGCACGGCCGCAGCAGCTCCTCCCGGGCGGCGCGGTCGAAGATCTCGTTCCACGCGCAAAACCGCCGCTCGAAGGGCTGCCCCGCCCCCCGGAGGAATTTCTTCACGCGGCGCGCGTAGTCGGTCAGCAGCGTCTCCCGGGAGTCGGGCAACGCCGCGGCGAGGGGTTCGATGAGGCACCGCCGCAGGACACCCGGGACAAGGCGGTAGAGCGAGGCCCAGCGCTCGCCCGTGTACATGCGGTAGCCGGCGAAGAGCTCGTCGCCGCCGTCGCCCGAGAGGGCCACCTTCACGCTTCTCGCCGTCTCGCGGGACACGATGTAGGTGGGCAGCGCCGAGGAGTCGGCGAAGGGTTCGTCGAAGGATTCGAGGACGGCCGGGACGGCCTCCAGGACGTCGCGGGCGGTGAGGGCGAACTCCCGGTGCTCGGTGCCGTGAAAGCGGGCCACCTCGCGGGCATAGGGGCGCTCGTCGAAAAGCGGCATGTCCGCGAAGCCGACGGTGTAGGTCTGCACGGGCCGCGGGGAGTGCCGCGCCATGAGGCCCACGATGATGCTCGAGTCGATGCCGCCGCTGAGAAAGGCCCCGACGGGGACATCGGCGACCATGTGCCCCTGCACGGCGGCGTCGAGGGTCTCGAACAGGAGCGCCTTCTGCTCCTCGAGGCCCGCCTCGCCGCAGGCTGAGTCCCGTTTGCCGCCGAGGTTCCAGTACTCGTCCGTTCGGACCGACCCGCCCCGGAAGCAGAGGGTCTGCCCCGGCAGGAGCTTCCGGATCCCCTGGAAGATGCTCCAGGGGGCGGGGATGTAGTTGAACGTGAGGTAGAGCCCGAGGGCCTGCCAGTCGATCCGCTTCTCCACGCCGGGGTGCTGCAGGAT
>MVQS01000231.1 GCA_002067855.1 Syntrophaceae bacterium PtaB.Bin038 | reverse complement strand
ACGAAAACGGTTTCTTTGTGCCGATATTTCAATGTGTTACACGTCAATCGTGATTGCTTAACCGGACACTACTGATGATTTATAATGATTTTTTGTCTGTTCCCTGTGCCTAGTCCTCATCAATGATCCACTGCTCATACGGCAACTCCGTCGGGTGAAAGGCGTCCTGTTCGAGTTCCTCGATGAACCGCGACGGGCGGAGCGGCACCATCCCCATTCCGCGGGAGTGATCGATCAGCGGGTGGCACAGGTACAGTTGATCCTTGGCGCGCGTCGTCGCCACGTAGAAAAGCCTTCGCTCCTCCTCTTCCCCGCCCTCTTCGCCCAGGGCCCGGGCGAGCGGGATCATCCCCTCGGCGCACCAGATGAGGAACACCACGGACCACTCGAGCCCCTTGGCCTGGTGAATGGAACTGAGGATCACCCGGTCCTTCACCTCCTCCGAGGCGGAAGCCTCGCTCTCGGCGGTGTTCGTCAGAAGGGAGAGTTCCGCGAGGAAGTCCGCCAGGCTCGAAAACCGATTGGAGAAATTCGCCAGCTGCAGGAGGTCTTCTTCCCGCGAGAAACTGTCGGTGTACCGGTCCTGCAGGTTTTCGCGGTAGCCCCGGTTGAGGAGCAGGTGGATGAGGTCGGACGGTGCCTGTTCGGCGACTTTTTCCGAAAGCATCGCCAGGGTCTCGCCAAGCCGGAGAAGCCCCGGGGCCGCCGACTTTCCGACGCGCTTCACCCATGCCGGGTCCCGGATCGCTGCCGGGGGATCGGCTTCAGCCGACAGCGCCTTCCATACCCGGTCCGCGGTCACCCTGCCCACCTTTTCGCAGAGACCCAGCACGCGCCGCCACGCCGCCTCGTCATGCGGGTTCACGAGCACCCGGAGATAGGACGTGATGTCCTTGACGTGGGCCGTCTCGAAGAAACGGATCCCCGAGCGGATCTCGAAGGGGATGCCGCGCCTCGTGAGCTCCATCTGCAGCTCCATGGAGTGGTAGTGGGCCCGGTACAGGACGGCGATCTCCCGGACGGGAATCCCCTCCATGAGGAGGTCCATGATTCGACGGCCCACGAAGGCCGCCTGGAGGGTGACGTTGCGCACCGGGATGTAGGCGGGCTTGAATCCCCCCTTGCGAACCGCCCTGAGCTCCTTGCGGAACTGGTCCCGGTTACGGACGATGCTCCGGTTGGCCAGGTCGAGGATCTGCGGCGTGCTGCGGTAATTCGTCTCGAGCTTGAAGAGCTGCGCGTCCGGGTATCGCTCCGGGAAACGGAGGATGTTCTCGAAGTTCGCCCCCCGGAAGGAGTAGATGCTCTGGTGGTCGTCGCCGACGACCATGAGGTTCCGGTGCCTGGAACCCAGCAGGTCGAGGATGGCGGCCTGCAGACGGTTGGTGTCCTGGTACTCGTCGACGAGCACATGCAGGAAGCGCTCCGAGTACTCCCGGAGGGCGTCGGGCTCGTTCCGCAGCAGCGTGAGCCAGTTCACCAGCAGATCGTCGAAATCCATCAGGTTCAGCGTGCGCTTCCTTTCGACGTAGACCCGGGCGATGCAGCGGATGTCCTCCGCCAGGGCGCCGAAGTGCGGGTATTTCCGTTCGATGACCTCCTCGAGGGGCGTCAGGGTGTTGGCGGAGAACCCGATGATCTCGCCCAGGACGTCCCCCTTGGGGAACCGCCCCCCCCTCGTCTCGATGCCCGCATCGGCCAGGCAGGCGTTGAGGAGCGACTTCGTGTCCTCCTTGTCCATGATCGTGTAATTACGGTCGTAGCCCAGCCGGTCCCCGTGCCGCCTCAGCACGCGGTTTGCGATGTGATGGAAGGTGCCGCCCCACAGCCTTCGGATGTCGAGGGCCGTCAGCAGCTCCACGCGGCCCAGCATCTCGCGGGCGGCCTTGTTGGTGAACGTGGCCAGGAGGATTCTTTCCGGGGGCGTTCCCGTCTCGATGAGCCTCGCCACGCGGTACGTGAGAGTCCGCGTCTTGCCGCTCCCGGCCCCGGCGATGACGAGGATCGGCCCGCCCTTCGCCGTGACGACGCGGTACTGCTCCGGGTTCAGATCCCGTTCGTAATCAATCGGCAATTTCCTTCTCCTTGAGAGATGGAATATTAGTCCCTCTCCACCTCGCATGCCAACAAAAATCCCCCTCTTTCCCTCAACGGGGATGAAAGGGGGATCTGTCCTGTACCCTGTGCCCTGTACCCTCTACTTCAATGCCTTCTTCACCGCCTCCACCGTTTCGGCGCTCGAGAGGGAGGCGAAGTTCTTCAGGAGCCCTTCCTTCTCGTAGAAGCCGATCAGGGGCGCCGTCTTCTGGTTGTAGGTCTCCAGGCGGAACAGGATGGCCGCCTCCGTTTCGTCGTCGCGCTGCACGACCTTGCTGCCGCACTTCTTGCACGTCCCGTCCGGATTCGGGGGCATGCTCTTCACGTTGTAGATCTCCTGGCACGAGGGGTTGGAGCAGGTCCGGCGCGTCGTGAGGCGGTCGAGGATCACCTCTCGCGGCACCTCGAGGTTCACCACCATGTCCAGTTCCTGATTCAGTTTCTTGAGGAGCGTCTTCAGCGCCTCGGCCTGGGCGATGGTCCTGGGGAACCCGTCGAGAATGAAACCCCTGGCGCAATCGGGCTCCTGCAGCCTCACTTCCATGATCCTCATGATCAGCGAATCGGGCACCAGGTCCCCCCGGTCCATGTAGGCCTTGGCCTCTTTGCCGAGATCGGTCCCCTCGCGGACGGCTGCCCGCAGGATGTCCCCCGTGGAGATCTGGACGGAACCGTCATAGTCGGTCAGCAGTTTCGCCACGGTGCCCTTCCCCGCGCCGGGCGCACCCAACAGGATGATCTTCATAGTATTCCCCCTTCGGTAACGAGTGGTTGTCTTGGTTCCAGGAACGAGGAATCTTAGGGGAAATCGGGAACCCGGTCAAGGAAAACTTGGGAAAGCGCTTTTTGGTACGCGGATTGCTTGCAGGTAGAAATCTAAGGAAAAAGTATTGAGTTCCCGGTGCGGGGTGACGATAGAACCCATGGATCAGGAACCGTTCACCCGGGGCTACCGGGGGATCCCTTCGATCCGACCCGCTCCACCTGGCAGGACCACACGGAAAGCGGCATCAATACTCACGCTCGGGAGGAGAGATATGGACGTTCATGTCACTGCGCCGGATGATCGCTCGAGGCTGGAGGCGACGAGGGAGGGCAAGTACCTGACCTTTTCGCTGGCAGGCGAGGAGTACGGCATCGGCATCCTCAAGGTCCGGGAGATCATCGGCATGATGGCGATCACCCCGGTGCCCCAGACGCCGGACTTCGTCAAGGGGGTCGTCAACCTGCGGGGCAAGGTCATTCCCGTCATCGACCTGCGGCTGCGCTTCGGCCTCGAGGCCACGGCGTACACGGAGCGCACCTGCATCATCGTCGTGGAGATCCAGGGCGACTCGGGTTCGGTGCCCATGGGGATTGTGGTGGACGCCGTCTCGGAGGTGCTCAGCATCCGCGGGGCCGACATCGAGAACACCCCCACCTTCGGGGTGAAGCTCAACACGGACTTCATCCTGGGGATGGCGAAGACGGACGGGGGCGTCAAGATCCTGCTCGACATCGACAGGGTGCTCGGGACGTTCCAGTTCACGATTCATTGATTTCGTTTGGCAGGTTTCATTCATTCTCGACCGATTCATTTTTTTCTGCGGGGAGGTATCATCAGATGAAGAAGAGGACTCTCGGTTTCAAGTTAACCTTCGGTGGGATCATGCTGGTCCTGATTCCGATCCTGGTCATCGGCGGCTTCTCCCTCTACAAGGCCACGGGGGCCCTGGAGGACATGGCCCGGGGGCAGGCCGTGCAGATCGCGAAGAACATGTCCGACATGGTGGAGGTGGCCATCAAGGAGGAAATGAAAATCGCGGCCAGTCTTTCCGTGCAACCCCACATCATCGAAGCGGCCGCCAGGGTTTCCCGGGACGGGTCGGACAAAGCCGCTGAGACGGAAAGGATATCGGCAGAGCTCAGCAAGATCGCCAAGCAGACCGGCAACGACTACGAGGCCCTCTTTGTTGCGGACGACAAGGGGGTCATTTTCGCCGACAACAACGGCAAGACCCGCGGGATCTCCGTTGCAGACCGTGATTACATCCGCGAGTCAAAGGCCGGAAAGGTGAATCTCGGCACCGTCATCAAGTCGCGTGCAACGGGGAAGCCCTGTGCCCCCATCGGCGCTCCAATCTACAAGAACGACCAGTTCGTCGGCTCCGTCGGCGTCATCCTAAACACGGATTTCCTGTCCGAAAAGATACAGTCCGTCAAGGTGGGGGAGACGGGGTTCCCCTGGATGGTCGACAAATCCGGCCTCGTCATTTCCCATCCCAAGAAGGAGTACATTCTCGAACTGAACATCACAACGCTCGACGGTCTCAAGGAGATCTCTTCCAAGATGCTGGGACGGCAGGCGGGCGTGGAAGCCTACACGCACCAGGGCGTGAAGAAGATCTCCGGGTTTGCCCCTGTGGACAATACGACCTGGAGCATCGCCTTTACCCAGAATGAAAATGAATTCCTCGCTTCGGCGCACACCATCCGCAATTTTGTGCTGCTCATCGGCGCCGTATTTCTTGCCCTTACGGTCGTGACCGTCACGTTCTTCACGCGCAGTATCACGGTGCCCGTCACCCGGTCCGTCAAGCATCTCAACGACGCCGCCGACCAGGTGGCCTCCGCCTCTGGGCAGGTGTCCTCGGCGAGCCAGTCGCTGGCGGAGGGGGCCTCGGAGCAGGCCGCCTCGATCGAGGAGACCTCCTCGTCGCTCGAGGAGATGTCGTCGATGACCAAGCAGAACGCCGACAACGCCTCCACGGCCGACAAGCTCATGAAGGAATCGAAGCTGATGGTCGAGCGGGCCAACGGTTCCATGACGGAGCTGACCCAGTCGATGGAGGACATCTCGAAGGCCAGCGACGAGACCTCGAAGATCATCAAGACCATCGACGAGATCGCCTTCCAGACCAACCTGCTGGCGCTCAACGCGGCGGTGGAGGCGGCCAGGGCAGGCGAGGCGGGCGCAGGGTTTGCCGTGGTGGCCAACGAGGTTCGCAACCTGGCCATGCGTGCGGCCGAGGCCGCCAAGAACACCTCGGTGCTCATCGAGGGGACGGTGAAGAAGGTCAAGGAGGGCTCGGAGCTGGTGGAGAGGACCAACGGGGCCTTCGCGGAGGTGTCGAGGAGCGCCTCGAAGGTGGCGGACCTGGTGTCGGAGATCGCGGCGGCCTCGTCGGAGCAGGCCCAGGGGATCGACCAGATCAACAAGGCCGTGGCGGAGATGGACAAGGTGACCCAGCAGACGGCGGCCAACGCCGAGGAGTCGGCCTCGGCCTCGGAGGAGATGAACGCCCAGGCGGAGCAGATGAAGGACATCGCCGCCGAGCTCATGGCTCTCGTCGGCGGCGATCTCGAATCGCGACCTTCCGCGACGGAGGCAGCCGCGCCGTCGAAGGCCGTATTGAAGAAAGTCCTCTCCTTCAAAGGGTTCGGCAAGAAGGCCGACGCCGGGGCCGGCAATGTCCGCCCCGAGACGGTCATCCCCCTGGACGACAAGGATTTCAAGAACTTCTAGGAATCCCGGATATCGTCGACTGACAAAAAGAAACCCCGCCTTCCGGTGGGGTTTCTTTTTTCGTTCGCCTTTTGCCCTGTGCCTTGAGCCCTATGCCCTATTTGATGACCTTCTTCGCCGAGAAATCCTGCCACTCTTTCGAGTTGTAGGCTTCGACGATGACTTTCGAGGCCTGGTCGAGGTTGAAGTACTGGGTGTTGATGATCAGATCGTAGTGGTTGGGGTCCATGGGATCGAGGTTGAAGTACTTCCGCGCAAAGGCGACCCTCTCCGACTCGACGGTCAGGATGCGCTGCTTGGCTTCCTCCTTGGTCACCTTGAAGAACGTCGCCACGTTGTTCACGCGCACCTCCAGGGGTGCGATGACGAAGACCCGGAGGCAGGCCTCGGGGGGCAGGATGAAGCTGGCGCCGCGGCCCACGATGACGGCATTGCCGTGTGCGCCGATGGTGCCGATCACCTTGGTGAGGTGCTCCATGAACTCGTAGGGCCACACGTGACGCTCGCCCAGGGACTCAATCCAGTCGTCGAGCATGCTCTTGTCCTGTTCGTCGAGGGACTTGATCAGACGCTTGCTGACCTTGGCGCTCTTTGCCACCTCATCGATGATCTGGCGGTCCCAGTAGTCCATTTTGAGGTCCTTGGCCACCCTCTGCGCGAGGAACCACCCGCCGCTGCCGGGCAGGCGTGAGATGGCGATCACCGGCCGAATCGTCTGTTTGAACTTTTTCTTTTCGTTCAGTTCCCATTTCTTTGCCTGATCCTCGATGATCGCCGTCAGGGAACGTTTGGCTCGCGGCTTGAATTCCATGTTTCCTCCTCTCTGTCCTCTGATGACGTAGAATGAAAGCTCTCTCTCCGCCCTGCGCAGAGACCTGCGGGGCCCGTAAAACGGTTGCTTTATACCTGTAAGCCCGGAAGGAATCAAGGCAAAAAAGGGGCACGAACCCGTCCCGATTTCCTTCCTTGACAGCCTATTCGCCTGCGTTTACCCTACGGTATCCAATAGCGCAAAACGAAAGAGAAACAAGGACATGACGGACGACAACACCCGGCTGCTCGACTTCTGGAAGCAGCGATACCCCCGGAAATTCGCGACGGAAAAGGAGATTTTCAGCAACATCCACCGGGGCGACACGATCTTCATCTCGTCGGCATGCGCCGAGCCCCAGCACCTTGTCCACGCGCTGATCCGATACGTCAAGGAAAACCCCAAAGCGTTCTTCGACGCGGAGGTCCTGCACATCCGGACCCTCGGCGTGGCCCCTTACGCCGACGAGAAGTTCAAATCCAATTTCCGGCACAATTCCTTTTTCATCGGCGACAGCACCCGCGGGGCCGTCAACAAGGGGCTGGCCGACTACACGCCGATCAACCTCTCACAGGTCCCCGGCCTGTTCCGGCGGGGCCTCGAGCACGTCGACGTGGCGCTCCTGCAGACCTCGCCTCCCGACGAGCACGGCTATCTGAGCGTGGGCGTCAGCGTCGACATCGTCAAGGCCGCCGCCGAGACGGCCCGGGTCGTTGTCGTCCAGGTCAACCGC
>MVQS01000230.1 GCA_002067855.1 Syntrophaceae bacterium PtaB.Bin038 | reverse complement strand
CTTGCGGGACAGCCCCGTGAGGTCCTTGAAGGTGGCCGGGGTGGCCTTCCCGGCCTTCACGAGGGCCGCCGTGTACTCCTCCCGGAGCCTGTTGAGCGGATCGCTGTGGACGTAGAGATCCTCGGTGACCTTGACGAGGACCCCCTCGTTGAGAAGGACCCCGAGGACGCTCTGGACATCGGCCTTCTTGCCGCCGAGCTGCTCCAGGACCTCCTTGACGGACGGCACCGAGAGTCCCGCATCGCGGTAGATCGCCTCGATCCGGCCCCTCAGGTCGCCCAGATTGCCCTTGAGATCGACCCGGTGCGAAACGAGCCGGACATACTCCCGATCGGCGAAGATCTTCTTTTCGTTCTCCAGCTCCTTGAGGGCCATGTTGTAGAGCCGGTTCTCGATCTCCTGGCCCGCCGTCGTCCGGAGCTCTTCCTTGGGGACGCCTTCCCTGAGCGGGAACCGTTCGTGGTATTGCCCGATTTCCCTCAGCAGGTCTTCCTTGAGCTGCCGGTAGGCCGGGAACGAGACGATCCGCGACTCCTCCCGGTCGATGCGGAGCAGGGCCTTCCCCTCGGCCATGTCTTTCAGGACCCGGTTCAGGGAGGCCTGGGGGATTCCCGCGCGGACGGCCAGCCGGCTCGACGTGAGACCCTGGACCCCCGCACGCCCGAGGATCACGGCCGCGCGCTCCGCTTCCGTCCCCGTGCGGAGGGTTTCCAGCTCGGCGGCAAAACGGTCCTTCGCCTTTTTCTGCTTCACCGCATCGGGGTCGAGGATCTCCCCGCCGCCCACCGCGCGGATCGGGGAGTAGCTGCGGACGACGAAGCGGTCCCGGCCCATGGCCACGACGGGCGCCTCCAGCAGGAGCTGTGCGTGGACGTGCTCCCCCGGTTTCAGGCTCTCGCGGTCCAGGAGGATGACCCGGGCCATGATCTCGCTGGTCCCCGTGTGGAAACGAACGAGCGCGCGGTTCTTCAGCACGCGGCCGGCGCCCTTGAGGTACTCGAGGTGGACATCGAGCCGCTCGGAAGGCTCGAAGACGCCCGGGTGGGCCACCACGTCGCCCCGGTTCAGGGCGGCGCGATCGACCCCCTGGAGGTTGATGGCGGTGCGCTGGCCGGCCACGGCGCTCTCCTGCGGCTCGTTGTGAACCTGGATGCCGCGGACCTTGGCGTGGATGCGCCGGGGGAGGACCTCGACGGTGTCGCCCACGCTCACCCGGCCGGACACGAGGGTCCCCGTCACGACGCTTCCGAACCCCTTCATGGTGAAGACCCGGTCGACGGGGATCCGGAAGAACCCGCTGTCGACCCGCTCCCCGATCCGCAGGGCCGTCTCCTCGATGGCGGCCGCCAGCTCCGCGACCCCCTCCCCCGTGACCG
This sequence comes from Syntrophaceae bacterium PtaB.Bin038, assembly GCA_002067855.1. GTDB lineage: Bacteria > Desulfobacterota > Syntrophia > Syntrophales > UBA2192 > UBA2192. The sequence continues at coordinate 4,310 of MVQS01000230.1, read as the reverse complement.
CCGAGACCGGGATGATCGGAGCCCCGTCGAGGAAGGTCGTCTTCAGAAACTGGCGGATGTCGTCCTGCACGAGGGCAAGCCAGTCGGCGTCGACGAGATCGATCTTGGTGAGCGCGATGACCCCGTGGCGGATCCCGAGCAGGGTGCAGATGTCGAGATGCTCGCTCGTCTGGGGCATGACGCCCTCGTCGGCGGCGATCACGAGGAGCACCAGGTCGATCCCCGTGGCGCCGGCCACCATGTTCTTGACGAACTTCTCGTGCCCCGGCACGTCGACGACGCCGAGGGTGCCGCCGCTCTTCAGGGGGAAGGACGCAAAGCCCAGCTCGATCGTGATGCCCCGCTCCTTCTCCTCCTTGAGCCGGTCCGTGTCCACGCCGGTGAGGGCCTTGACGAGGGAGGTCTTCCCGTGATCGACGTGGCCGGCGGTGCCGAGAATGATGTGCTTCATGAATGGACGTCCTGGGTGCGCGCATCCCGCGCAGGCAGGCTATGAGATAACAGAAATCCACCCTTTCCTCAATCCCAAACCCGACCGCAAGGGCGGAACGCACGAATTGCAGTATTGGATATATGGCCCTTCATGGAGGCATTCGATCAGGATTCTTGAAGCGAAGTCAGGCGTGTTTTCGGCAACCGATCTTCGCGAAGCGGAGCGGTTGCGGCGCAACCTGTTTGAGCCTGCAGGGCGAGTTTTTGCGTCCGCAGCGCAGCGAGCGTTAGATCGGTCGAAAACCGCCTATTCGCGAAAGAATTCTGTCGAAGGACTTCACCGCGCAGCTTTCCGCCCTTGCGCACATCCCCGCTATCCTTTATATATGCCCCCATGAGGATCCTCGGGATCGACTACGGCGAAAAGCGCATCGGGCTTGCCCTCTCCGACGAGCTGGAGATGACGGCGCGGGGGCTCTCCGTCATCGAGCGCAGGTCGAAGAGATCCGATCTGGAGGCCATCGCCGCGGCCGTCGCGGAACACGCGGTCGGCGCCATCGTCGTGGGCTATCCCCTGCGGCTGGACGGCACGGCGGGGATCCAGTGCGGGAAGGTCGACCGGTTCATCGCCGATGTCCGGGAATCCATCCCGGGGGTCCCCGTCACGGCGTGGGACGAGACGCTCTCCACGAAGCAGGCCGAGGGACTGATGCGCGAGGCGGGCGTGAAGCGAAAGAAGAAACGGGGCATGGTGGACCGCATCGCCGCCGCCGTGATCCTGCAGGACTATCTCGACCGCAAGGGCCGTCGCGCCGCGGACGGTCCCGCCGGTCCCGGGGACGGTCCTTCATGAAGCTCCTCGACCGCGCCCGCCTCCGCCGTTTCGCGATCCTCGCGCTCGTCGCGACGGCGGGGATCGCCGCCGCGACCTGGCTGCTCGGCTCCCTGCCGGGCCCCGGCCCCCGGGAAGAGACCGTCACCGTGTACATCCCCCGCGGCACCCCTTTCGGCCAGGTCGTGAACCTCCTCGATCAAAACGGTCTTGTGCGCAGCCGCCTCCTGTTCCGGGCCCTGGCGTACGTCTACGACGCCCCGAAAAAAACCAAGGCCGGCGAGTACGAGTTCACCAGGGCCATGCCGACCGCGGAAATTCTGCGAAAGCTCGTCGACGGGGACTACAAGAAGCGATTCATCGTGGTGCCCGAGGGCTTCACGGTGAGGAAGATCGCCGCCCGCCTGGCCGCGGAGGGCCTCGTCGAGGAGAAGGAGTTCCTGCGGCTTGCCGGGGACCGGAAACTGCTCTCCGATCTGAACGTCCCGGCGGCAAGCGCCGAGGGGTTCCTCTTCCCCGACACGTACATCTTTTACAGAGGCCTGGAAGCGAACAGGATCCTGAAAGAGATGGTGACCCAGTTTTACGCCAGGGTGCCGAAGGAGATGATCGCGGAGGCCGGGGCGCAGGGATTCACCCTCGTTCAGTGGGTGACGCTCGCCTCGATCATCGAGAAGGAGACGGGGCTCAAGAGCGAGATGCCGCTCGTGGCGGCCGTCTTCCGCAACCGCCTTCAGAAGAGGATGCCGCTGCAGAGCGACCCCACGGTGATCTACGGGATCGAGCATTTCGACGGAAATTTGACGCGACGCCACCTGGAGCGCCAAAATCCCTACAACAGCTATCTCAACCGGGGCCTGCCGCCGGGCCCCATCTGCAGCCCCGGCCTGGACGCCCTGCAGGCGGCCCTGAACCCCGCCCCGGTGAAGTACCTTTACTTCGTCTCCCGCAACGACGGCTCCCACCACTTCTCCGAGACGCTGCCCGAGCACAACCGGGCGGTCCGGAAGTACCAAATCAATCGAAAATCCAGCGAAAATTAAACTTTTTCCTTGACAGGAACGGAAGACGGCCCTACTATTGCATCCGGGTGGAGCAAAGTGGATGATTGTGGAGGAGTCTCTCGCATGTCTGTGTTTCGGGGGAGATATTACCATACGATCGACGACAAGGGAAGGATCATCTTCCCCGCCAGGCTCCGCGAGGTCTTCGCAGAAAAGTACGACAACCGGATGGTCATCACGAACTGGGACGGCTACCTCATGGCCTTCCCCTTCGACGAGTGGCAGATCCTCGAAGAAAAAATCTCCCATCAATCCATTCTGAAGAAAGAAGTCCGCGCGTTTCAGCGCTTTTTCATGTCCGGGGCGGTGGACTGCACCTTTGACAGCCAGGGCCGCATCCTGGTCCCGCCGCCGCTGCGCGAGTACGCCAAGCTGGAAAAAGACATCGTCCTGGCCGGCATGGTCCGGGTCATCGAGATCTGGAGCAAGGAACGCTTCGAGGAGGAGATCCGGAAGTCCGGCGAGCAGATCGAGAGCTTCAGCGATTACATGGCCGACCTGGGAATCTGACGGGCCGTCTCCCCCGGCGTGATTCCCGCGTCCGCCTCCACCCGCGATCCTTGAAAAGAACGATGAACGACGCAGGGGTGTCCTCCTCATACCACGAGCCCGTCCTGCTGAACGAGGTTCTCGCGTCGCTCCGCCTCAGGCCGGGCGGCATCTACGTGGACGGCACCCTCGGCGGCGGCGGGCACGCAAGGGGGATTCTGGCCGCCACGTCCCCCGACGGCGTCCTGGTCGGGATCGACCGGGACGACGACGCCCTGGAGGAGTCCGCCCGGGCCCTCGAGCCCTTCGGGCGGCGTGCGGTCCTCGTCAAGGGCAACTACGCCGACCTGAAGGGGATCCTCGCGGGGCTCGGGATCGAGCGGGTCGACGGCATCGTGCTCGACCTCGGCGTCTCGTCGCACCAGCTCGAGGCGGCCGGGAGGGGCTTCAGCTTCTCGAAGCCCGCGCCGCTCGACATGCGGATGGACCGGGGGGCGGCGGCGACGGCGCGGGACCTGGTGAACCGGGCCGACGCGCGGGAGCTCGAGCGGATCCTGCGCGACTACGGCGAGGAGCTGCTGGCCGGGCGCATCGCCCGGGCCATCGTGGAGAGGAGGAAGACGGCGCCGATCGAAACGACGGACGAACTCGCGGGCCTCATCGCCTCGGTCATGCCGGCCCGGATGCGCCGCGGCAGGATTCACCCCGCGACGAGGAGCTTCCAGGCGCTCCGGATCGCCGTCAACGACGAGATGGCGAACCTCCAACGGGGCATCGCCGCGGGGATCGACTCGTTGAAGGAAGGCGGGCGGTTTTCCGTCATCACCTTCCACTCGCTGGAGGACCGGCTGGTCAAGGATCTCTTCCGCGATGCCTCGCGGGGGTGCACCTGCCCCGCCGATCTTCCCGTTTGCGCCTGCGGGGGCAAACCGCGGCTCCGGGTCCTCACCCGGAAGCCCATCCGCCCCGGCGAGGGGGAGATGGAGCGAAACCCCCGGGCGCGCAGCGCGAAACTGAGAACCGCAGAAAGGATGGGAGGATGCCGGTAGCGAAGGTGGCACGGCCCCGGGCGGCGATGGAGGCGAGAGAGAGCGCGGGCCTGCGCGTCCCCACGCTCATCCTGTCTCTGCTCGTGCTGGTGGCCGTGGCGCTCGTCTACGTCTGGTCCCATCTTTACAACACGCAGCTCAAGTACCAGATCGCCGAGGAGATGACCGTCCGGGACAACCTCATGGAGGAGAACCGCCGGCTCAAGGTGGAGATCGCCACGCTGAAGTCGCCCCAGCGGATCGAGGCCATCGCCCGGGACAAGCTCAAGCTCCAGTACCCCGAACGGGAGCAGGTGGTCCTGATCAAATGAACGGGAAAGCGAGAAAATGGTTCCGCTTCCGGATCGCCACGATGCTGGCGCTGTTCGGGGTGCTGTTCTGCGCGCTCGTCTTCCGCGCCTTCCACCTGCAGATCATGACGGGGAAGACCTACAAGACCCTCGC
>MVQS01000229.1 GCA_002067855.1 Syntrophaceae bacterium PtaB.Bin038 | reverse complement strand
CACGTTGCCGCCGAGGGGTTTGTCCTCGTCCACGACGAGGTCCACGGCGCGGTCGTCATCGACCTGTATCATGCCGCCCTCCGGGCTGACGACCCCCCTGTCTACCGTCTGACGCGGGGGGGCGTCGTCGAGGTCGAAACAAGGCCCCGCAAGGGGGGGCTCATCGACCTGATGGCCTGATGCGCCGGGCCTCCCTGCACCGGCCTTTCCCCGGCACCCGTCCGCGACCGACAACGACCCACATCTTCAGGAAGGAGCAATTTCATGTACGCATTCGCCGACAAGCTGCTGGAAGTAACGGAACGACATGCCGACAAGATCGCCGCCCAGTGGTGCAAGGCCGTGAGGACGAACCCGCACACGCCCTGGTTCCATGCCCGGAAAGAGGATGATTGCACCAACTTTGCCCTGGATTTCTACAAGAACTTCCGGGTCGTCTACTTTGATGAAAAACCCTACAAGAAGCTGGAGAAATACTTCGTCGACTACGCCGAGGAGAGCTTCCGGAAAGGGGTCCCGATGGAGGAGGCGATCTACGCCCTGATCATGATGAGGCGCCATATCTGGCTCTACGCCGACTTCCAGGCCCTCTTCGTCACCGCCGTCGACGCCCACAGGGCCGTGGAGACCCTCAACCGGACGATCCGCGTCTTCGACCAGGGGATTTTCGTCATCATCAAGCACTACAGGGAGCTGCAGAAAGCGAAGAAGTGACCGACATCCAGGCAGGAGAAGAGAAAACCCCGCCGGCAGCCGCCTGCGGGGTTTGCGCTTGTCGCGGGTTGTTGGAATCTTTGAAAGCCCATGATTCCAACACTCCCGATTTCCCCTTACTTGTAGGGCGTCGTTGAACCCGGGAACGGTTGCAGAAGGATCTGGTGCTCCTCCGCGCGCGACTCCCCGGCGCTCGTGACGTAGATGGCCGGCTGGCCGACGACGGGACAGTGTTTCTCGCAGGCCCCGCACCCGACGCACATCGTGAGGTCCACGTGGGGCTGCTGCAGCCGAATGGTCCGGCCGTCCCGGTTCTTCACGTTGACCTCCTCGAGCCAGATCGCCTTCTTCGGCGTCGGGCAGGTCTCCTCGCAGACGATGCAGGGCGTGGCGTGGGCGAAGGGTAGGCAGCGTCCCTTGTCGATGGCGGCGTGACCCACCCTCACCTGCTGCTTTTCCTCCAGGGGCAGCTTCCGGATGGCCCCCGTGGGGCAGACCTGCCCGCAGAGGGTGCAGCGGAACTCGCAGTAGCCGATCCGCGGGACGAGCACCGGCGTCCAGAGTCCCTCGAGCCCCGCCTCCAGCAGCGTGGGCTGGAGCCCTCCCGTGATGCACACCTTCATGCACTCGCCGCATCGCACGCAGCTCTGGAGGAACGGCGTCTCCGCGAGCGCTCCGGGCGGCCGGATGAGCTTCGCGTCCGACATCCGCGGCCGGGCAAGCGGCGAGATGCGCAGCAGCGGCACCGCGAAGGCCCCCGCGAAGAACGAGGCCATCATGTTCCGCCGCCCCAGGTCGAGGCCCCCCCGCGGTCGCCCTTTCAGCAGGCCGAAGCTCACGGCGTTCTTCGGGCAGACGTCGTCGCAGTTGTTGCACACGAGGCATTCCGAGGCCCGCCACCCGTCCTTGCCGGCAGGCGCGGCGTCGGCCTGGCACACCCCGACGCAGGCCCCGCAGGAATCGCACTCCTCGCTCACGCTCCGCCGCAGGAGGGACCAGCGGGACAGCAGCCCGAGAAGCGCCCCCAGCGGGCAGAGAAACCGGCACCAGAAACGCCGCTGCACGAGGTTGAGGGCCAGGACGCCGAGAAAGAGAAGGCCGATGAAGGTCCCCTGTGCAAACCAGGGCTGCTGGAAGGGCAGGACCGACTTTTTCAGCAGGCCGTAGACGGCCTCCGATGCGGGCGAGACGAGCGGGATGTCGAGCCGGTAGACCGCATCGAAAAGGGAGGTGAGCGCATAGCTCAACGCCGGGTAGAGGGCCAGCGAGAAGGACCGGACGGTGAGCGAGAGAGGGTCCAGGATGCCGGCCAGCTGCACGCCGAAGAGAGACATGGCGAGAAGGCCGACGAGGACGTAATACTTGATCCTGAACCACCCGGCACCGGGGGGCCTGGGTCTTTTCCTCCGGAGGCTTCCCGCAAGATTGTTGAGCGTTCCCAGGGGGCATACCCAGCCGCAGAAGAACCGCCCCAGCAGGGCGGTGAGGCCCGCGAGGATGAGCGACAGCCAGAGGAGCCCCTCCACGCGGTGGGAGGTCAGGAAGGTCGTCAGGAAGATCAGGGGGTCGAAGTCGAGAAAGAGCTTGACGGGCCAGCCCAGCTCGTCGGTCCCCTTCGACTCCGTCTGGATGAAGAGAAAGAGGAA
>MVQS01000228.1 GCA_002067855.1 Syntrophaceae bacterium PtaB.Bin038 | reverse complement strand
GAACTTGTGCTTGTTGATGAGGCCCAGGCTCACCCCGGCGATGGCCGGGGACTTGACATGGCAGTCCCCGCAGGAGGCGTGGCAGGACCGGCAGGATTTTTCGAATACCTTCTCGTCGAAGATCTTCGCCTCCTCCTTCGACATCCTCTTGACCACGCGGTTGCGCTGCCCGATCGTCGTGTAGTGCAGGGATTTTTTGTAGTTCGCGGCGATCTCCTGGTGGCATTCGCCGCAGAGCGCCAGCTCGTCGGAGGGGCGCTTCACCATCCCCTCGTGGGCGGCGTCCTTGTCGTCAGCCCTGTCGTTTCCCTTGTGGCAGTAGAGGCAGCCCTTCTCGAAGTGCTTGTCCGTTTCGACGAGCTTGCGGTCGACGAGGAACGTCAGGTGGAACGTCTCCGCCTTGACCGGCGGAGGCGCCCCCGCTCACCCCTCCGCCTCGCCCTCGGGCTTGACGAAGGGCTTGCAGGTCTTCTTGAGCGCCGCCTCGTCGGTGTGGCAGGTGACGCAGCTGCTGCTCTGGTTCTGGGCGGTAGTGGACGAGGATAGAACGAGGATCAGCGGAAGAAGAAGCGCAGCGATCAGGGTGATGAGCCGGGCTTTCATAAATCCTCGTAGCCGGTGGAAGAGGTGGAGACGGTGCGAATGCCGAAAATTATTCTATCGGCACCCGGGGAATTGTCAACCCATTTTGTTTGCCGGGGCGGTGTTTAGCCCGGTGGCGTATCCGTTGCGGCAGGACATGGTTCCCGGCTTTTTCGGTGCCGCCCTCGATCCGATGAGGGTTGGATGTGCGGTATCGTTCCGCGGAGGCAATCCCGCCGGCAGCAGGGTGCCGGGCAGGACCGATCGCGAAAAAAATCCTCAAGAAAAGGCCGTCGGGAGCCGATAGAACGGGCGGAGACTTCAGATCGAACCGCTTGACAATCGAATCCGGGCATCACGCTGCGCGTTGCGCGCGGATCGGGGGCTTGCACCTTGAGGAGGGCAGCCCGTCCCGCCCTGCGGGACGGGACGAAAAAAGGAGGTGTCTGCAATGGATCCGTACGATGGGCATTCCGCCTGGAAGTTCCAGTATTCCCACCCGGTCAGGGCAGAGGCAAAGGGGCGTCGGATTTCCCTGCTGTCCTGGCTGGCCAACCTCGTCTTCCTCTCCGGGACGCTGCTGTTCGCCTACCAGTTCTACGGCTGGTTCGAGCACAACGAATGGACGAGGTACCCGTCCGTCGCCCTCGTGAAGTATCTTCCCGCCGGCTGTTTCGGCTTCCTCAACGAGGTCTCGGCGGTCAAGGCGTCCATGCTGTGGCTCCTCGACCGGGCGGACCTGTCGGTCATCCTGATCCTGATGGGGTTTCTGATCGCGAAGTTTTTCGTCGACTCGAAGTGAGCGTCCGGCCCGGATTGCCCTGAAATCGCCGGCGCCGGATGCAAAACGGCGGATACACCCGGGGATCCGCGAACACGGCGCAGTCCACCGCTGCAGGGGGCCTACTTGATACCGTAAAAGACTGCGTTGGGGTTTATCCTGTCATCCTTGACGCACTGAAGACAGTAGTAGACCGGAATGACCGTGCCGGTGCCTGAACCGACGAGTTCGAAGCAGGCACACTCCTGACAGAGCTGTATATCACATCCGGTGCATCTGATGAACGAAACCCTTTTCCCACAGTGCTCGCAGACTTCCCGTTCCGTGTGAGCACGGGACTCCATCTCGTCCTCTTTCCTCTCTCCTCTACCGTCGATGGGGAATGTCGACCGGCCCGTCCGCAAAGAGAACTGTTGGTTTTTGTGCATGGTGCACATACCAGAAAAACGAAATAAATTCAAGTACTCGCTTTGCCTGTGATATCCAGTCCTTAGCCTCCGTCCCCCGGGGGGGAACGGTTTCTGTGGCGGGCCCTTCCGATCTGTGCTATAGAGTCGCCGGGTCTTGTCGGGTCTGTCAGGGCCTTCCGTTGAGCGGCCTGTCGAGGCCGGTCGGAGGGCCGTCGGTGGTCACGTCTGTCTGCCCCCGAGGGTGAGGGACATGTGCGGAACTGCAATCCCCCGTTATCCGAGGTGATACGGGGGTTTTTTGTGCCCGCCGCCCGGGGGCATTCCATCGGACCATCGAAACTCGCCGGGATGAAAGCGCCGTTTCAGGAAGAGGGCAAGAGGGTATGAAGGTCAGAAAGTTGGAGAAGCGGCTAAGGTCATGACGGCTGCCGCTCATCCACGTTCACACCCGATCACCTTCTTCCCTTCCCCGAACAATCGCGCACGACCCCGGTCAATGCACCATGAGTGAAGGAGGGAGGGTATGCTGGCGCTGGACGGAATCAAGGTTCTCGATCTGTCGAATTACGTGCCCGGTGCGCTCTGCACCATGATCCTGGCCGACTTCGGCGCGGACGTCGTCAAGGTGGAACCGGCGAAAGCCTTCCCCATGGGGGACATGGGGTATTCTCCGGGCGGAAAGGACAAGGAGCGGGAGGCCGCCTACTTCGCGCTGAACCGCAACAAGCGGTGCATCGGCCTGAACCTCCGGTCCGACGAGGGGCGGCGGATCTTCCACCGGATGGCGAAGGATGCCGACGTGGTCATCGAGGGCTACCGGCCCGGCGTCGTGGAGAGGCTGGGCGTCGACTACAAAACGGTCAGCGGGATCAATCCCCGGATCGTGTACTGCTCGCTTTCCGGGTACGGGCAGGACGGTCCCTACCGCCTCTTCTCGGGCCACGACATCAATTACATTTCCCTGGCGGGGGTGCTCGGGCTCATCGGGCCGAAGGACGGGCCCCCGGCGATCCCGCTGAACATCATCGCCGATTTCGCCGGCGTGTCCCTCTACGGGACCATCGGGATCCTGCTCGCGCTGACGGCGAGGAACCGGACGGGCCGGGGCCAGTACATCGACCACACCTACATGGAGGGGGCCCTTCACCTGATCACCTGGTTCACGCACCGCTTCTTCATGGACGGCACCGTCCTGCAACCCGGCGTCTCCTGGGCCCAGGGCGCCTATCCGCACTACGGCGTCTACAGGACGAAGGACGGGAAGTGGCTGAGCATCGGCTGTCTCGAGCCGCACTTCTGGGACAACCTGTGCAGGCTCATCGGGAAAGAGGAGTACATGCCTCACAAGTGGAACATGGAGATGACCTTCAAGGGGCCCGAGCCGAGGTTCGACGAGATCCGCAACGGGCTCGAAAAGGTGTTTCTCGAAAAGACCCGCGATGAGTGGTTCGACCTGCTTGCGGCCGGCGACGTCCCCGTCGGGAAGGTCAATTCCCTGGACGAGGCATTCCGCGATCCCCAGATCCTTCACCGGAACATGGTGATCGAGCTGGACCACCCGAAACTGGGGAAAGTGAAGCAGGTGGGAATCCTGCCCAAACTCTCGGAGACACCCGGCCGCGTCCGGCGTTTCGCGCCGGTCCACGGCGAGCACACCGACGAGATCCTGGGCGCCCTGGGGTTCAGCGCGGAGGAAATCGGCAGATTGCGAAAGGACGGCACGGTCGGATAAAAACAGGCTTCAGGCATCGGGCATCAGGCATCGGGAAAGACCGATTCAATCCGTGCACCCCTATCCCGAAGCCGGACTCCGGCAGCCCCATCCCCCTGTGATCCGGTGAAGGAGGAGCGCAGGGGGATTTTTATCGCGGGTTCTTCCTTGACATCACAGGGGTGCGCTCTTACTCTATTTCAACGGACCATGCAGATCGACTATGTATTTCTGACCGATCCTTCGCCCTCGCAGACAGAGGGGGTCCTGCGGATCTACCGGCTCCAGGGCTGGTGGGGAGTGCAGACCGATCGTGACCACGAGACGGCCGCGGCCATCATCCGGGGAAGCCACTGCTTCGCCGTCGCCGAAGCCGGCGGGCGCGTCGTCGGGATGGGACGGGCCATCAGCGACGGGGTGAGCGACGCCTACATCCAGGATGTCGCCGTCGATCCCGCCTTCCGGGGAAGGGGGGTGGGGCATCGGATCGTGGCGGATCTCGTGCATCGTCTGCGGCATGACGGCATCGACTGGATCGGACTCGGCGCCGAGGCGGGAACGCACGATTTCTACCGCAGGGCCGGTTTCGCGGAACTGCCGGGATGCATCGTGATGCTGAAGAAACCATGAAGTTCAAGAAACTGGAAGTCGCCGATTACGGGCTGCTCAAACCGTATTTCGCCCGTATCCCCTATCGCCTGAGCGTCTATTCCCTGCCGTCGATCATCGCCTGGAGCAACTGCGTGTTCGAGGCCGGCTACGCCGTGACGGGCGGCCTGCTCGTGATCGCCAACGAGTCCGAGCAGCGGCCCGACGACCGCCACCTGATCCTCCCCCTTTCGCTCGAGGGCGACGTGCCGCCCTCGAGCCTGCGCGCGATCGCCGTCGAGAGCGGCTTCCCCCGTTACGGGTGCGTCTCGGGCGATTACGTCGAGAGGCACCGGGAGGCCCTGGAGTCGATGTTCGACCTGGAGGAGCAGCAGGAATTCGAGGACTACGTGTACCTGGCCGAGGACCTCGCGACGCTGAAGGGAAACCGTTATGTCCGCAAGCGCAATCTCATCCACCAGTTCGAGCGGGAGTACATGGGAAACGGCCGCCGGGCCCGCGTGGAGCCGATCACGAGGGACAACGTGCCCGAGTGCCTTGCCTTCCTGGAGGCCTGGTGCGCGCAGAGGGACTGCAGCGTCGACGGCGACATCGACCTGGCCTGCGAGCGCAGGGCCGTGATCACGTCCCTGGAGAATTTCGAGGCCTTCGAGCTGGCGGGGATCCTCGTCCGGCTGGACGACACGGTGAGCGCCTTCGGGATCGCTTCCCGCCTCACCGACGACACGGGCGTCCTGAACTACGAGAAAGCCTTCGCCGATGTGAAGGGGCTCTACCAGTACCTCGACAACGAATGCGCGAAGCGGCTATTCACGGGGTTCCGGTACATCAACAAGGAAAGCGACATGAACCTGCCCAACCTCGCCGCGATGAAGAAATCCTATCACCCGGTGTCGAGGGTCAAGTCCTACAAGCTCACACTCAAATAGGGGCCCGGGGGACAGGGGGCAGGGTCCAGGGGAGAGGAACGCAACTCCGCGGAATAGAAAATCCTTCTTTCATGCAGAGGGGGATTTTTTTTATGCCTTGCTGCTTGTGCCGTGTTGATTGCGGCTCGTTCCTACCTGCCGATCCGCTCGGGGACGGCGTTGCCGGAGATCCAGTCCTTGATCGCCTGGATCACGGGCTTCTCCATCCCGTGGAAGCCGTGGTTGCTCAGGGCGTTGCACGGGCTCGAGGCGGCAAGGCTGCCGCCGGTCACGACGACCACGTCGACCCGGGGGCTTTCCGTGAGCCTCTTCTTCAGGTCGAACGCCCCCTGGATGGGAGTGGCACGGCACTCGTCGTAGAGGTGATGTATGATCAGGACGGGATTGTCGATGTCCGCAAAGTCGATCTCCCCGGATTCCGAAGGGGGGTATACGGACGCCAGGATCACGCCGCCGATCGCCGCCTCTTCGAAGACGGATGCCAGGTATGCAGCGGAGAGGCTCCCCTTGCCCGTGCCGACGAGGTAGACGGACGAGACGCGGTGCTTGTCCCTCAGGTAGGAGATCACCTTGCGGATGTCCTTCGCGTGGGGGGGGGATGTCCGGAATTGGTCCGGCATGCCGCGGCTCTGGTCGGACGGGGCGTCCACCGCCACGGCGATGAAGCCCGCCGCGGCAAGGTCCCGGGCGGAGCGCATCAGGAAATTGTTGCTGACCCAGAATCTCCCGTCCTTCTCGCCGAAGTGCTTCGTGCCGTCCGCGCCGGGGAAGAGAAGAAGGGCGGTGGACGGCTTCGTGTTGGCCTTGATGACCAGCAGCCGGACCGTCACGTCCGGCCGGGTGGGCACGATCTCGATCGCCTCGTAGCTCCCCGCGACGGCGGAACCGGCCAGCACCAGGATGATGGTGATAATGAATCCCGCAAGGACGGAACAGATTCTGCGTGCCGTGTTCAACCGCATCGAACTCCCGGATCCTTCTCGCGCTTTCCCGAAGCCCGCAGCCTGATGCCTCGCGGCGCCCGGCGCCGCGTCATTCTTCGATGGCCATCAGCGACTGCCACCTCTCCCACTCCGACTCGACCGGAAGGCCCCTCTCCTCGAGGATCGAGATGATGTTCGGGTCGTTGAACCGCAAATAGGGATTCACGTTCAACTCGTCCCGGAGCAGCGAACGGACACAGCCCGGCTCGTATCGGCTGATGTAGGCATCGAGCTCCGGGTTGCCGGGCTCCAGGTGCCGGGCAAACGAGACGGCCATCTCCGTGTAATCGTGGCCGGGGAAGATCACCGTGTCTCCCGGCAGGGCCATGAGCCTCCGGACGGACTCGTAGAAGGCCCGAAGGTTGCCCGAGAAGCAGTTCCCGATCGTCCCGGTGAACAGCGTATCGCCCGTGAGCAGGCAGCGGCCCGCGTGGAAACAGACCGAGTCGATCGAATGGCCGGGCGTACGATACACACGGACGGGCTCCCCGTCAAGCACGATCACGGACCCGTCCTGGAGTTCCTGGAAGCCCAGAAGCCGGGCCCCGGACTTCTCGAGGAGCCGGTCGCTGCCTTCGACATGATCGTGATGGAGGTGGGTGTGGGTTACGTAAAGCAGCTTCAGGCCGAGCCGGCCCGCGAAGCCGAGGATCTCCTGCCAGGCCCCCCCATCGACGGCCATGGCCTCGGAACGGCCGAAGACGAGATACCCCAGGTTGTCGTGCCCGTAACGGAACTGTTCGACGTGAAGGGGCATCTCAGGTCTCCCTTCCGCCCGGCCCGCCGGCCATCGATTCGGACAGCCGGATCAGCATCTCGACGTCCCGCTTGAGGGAAGGGGGGGAGAAGGGGTCGTCCAGCTGCTTGCGCAGCGCGAGGCCGGGGCCGCCCGATCCGGCGAGCCCGCTGAGAATCCGCTTCAGGAACGGGACTTTCCGCGGTAGGGCCTGGAGGCTTCGGAACCCCGGCAGCGAGAGCTGTTCGCCGACCTCCGGAGGCAGTTCCCGCGGGTCCGCGCCGGCCTCGACGAACAGGGCCCGGGAAACGGGACACTCGAGGAAGACCTGGCACAGGGACCGTTCGTCGTGCCCCAGCAGCGAGAAGTGCAGGCGATGCCCCGAAACCGTGCCGCTCAGGGTGTGATGGTAGGGGTAGTGGCGGATCGACCCCGTGCCCGGGTCGAACAGGGCCCCGGCCAGGGAGGTCATTCGGCCCCGCAGCGAGCGGAATCGCCCGGCTACGGACCGGACATAGGCCGCAAACGTCACGACCAGGGCGGCAAGGAGGACGAAGGCGATGACCCTGTGGCCGAAATAGTCCAGCACGATCATGGCCGGTATGGCCACGGGGAACAGGAGGATGAACCAGGGGCTGGTCTTCTTCATCTCGGCAGGGTGCCTGTAGTGACGTTTTTCTCCTCTCGCCCGGCGCGCGGCGGCCGGTGGCGCGATGGCGCAACCATAGTACAGCGCGGGCATTTGTTCAAGGGTTCGATTTCGGGCTAAAGGGTTTCGCCCGAACTGCCGATTCTGTGGTTTGAAAAGAACCCCTCTGTTCTTTCCTGCAGAAGCCTGTAAAGGGCAAACCGTCCGAAAGGGCGGGACGCAAAGCCTCTGGCCTACGTCCGCGGAAGCGGCGGATACGGTGGCAGGGCTGCCAGGCGTCATCAGCACACGCCGTGCGGGACGCCATGGGCGAAAAAACCGCATGGAGGTGTGGCCGGCCATGATCGGCAGAAA
>MVQS01000227.1 GCA_002067855.1 Syntrophaceae bacterium PtaB.Bin038 | reverse complement strand
TTGCGCTCCTGGTCGATGACGTTGTAGATCCTGCCGAAATGACGGCTCTCGTCGAGCTTGGTGAAGATGATCGACTGGTAGCCCACGGGCTTGAACCGCGCCACGTTCTCGGCCAGGTTGTCCTGGCTCGACGTCAGGGGCAGCAGCAGGCTGGCCTCCACCGGGGTGTCGAGCTGGAAGAGGTCCCGCAGCCTGTCGATGTAGCCGGGTTCCGCCGTGTTCTTGCCGGGCGTGTCCACGAGGACGAGGTCCCGATCCGACAGTTTCGCCAGGGCCACGCGGAAGGCCGCCTTGTCGGAGGCCACCTCGATGGGGATCTGCATGATCCGCGCGTAGGTCTTGAGCTGCTCCGCCGCGGCGATCCGGTAGGTGTCCGTCGTGACGAGGCCCACCTTCTTCTTCTCCTCGAGAGCCGCGCGGGCCGCGATCTTGGCCAGGGTCGTCGTCTTGCCCGCCCCGGTGGGCCCCACGAAGGCGCAGATCCGCTTGCGCTCCGCACCGCGGTAGGACAGGCCGATGGACATGGACAGGAGCTTCTCGGCCGTGCGGCCGAGCGCCGCCTCGTCCTGCAGCTTCCCGGGCGGGAGGTTGCGGTTCAGGGTGCTCACGAGCAGGAAGGCCTTCGGTCGCGAGACGCCGATGGAGACGAGGTGGTGATAGATCTTCTGCAGGCCCCCGGGGAACTTTTCCTTGCGCTGGAATCCCATGGCGTCGAAGAAGGTGTCCAGCATCTCCCGCATCTCGAGGAACTCCCCGTAGGGGAAGGACCGCAGGGCCGATTCGGCCAGCATCGTCTTGATCTCCTCCAGGTCGCGCCGCAGCGCGCCGGCCGTCGCCTCGCCCCCGTCGCGGGGCGCCGCGGCAGGCGGCCGGGGCGGCGCCGGGGGCTTTTCGGCGGCGGGCCGCGCACCCGACCGCTCGTCTACGGCGGCGGTCACCTCGAACAGCGGGACCCGCCCGCTGCGGAGCTTACGCGTCGAGAGCACCACGGCATCCGGCCCGAGCTCGTTCTTGATCTTCAACAAGGCTTCCTGCGTGCTGGCGGCTTCGAAACGCTTGATCTGCACGGCCCTACTCCACGATCCCCAGGGATTTGATGTTCACGTCGTGCGTGATCTCGTTGTGCGAGAGCACGATGATGTTCGGCACGAATTTCTCCAGGACTTTCCGGAAGTGGATCCGGGCTCCCGGCGAACACAGCACGATGGGCTGCAGCCCCCGCGATGCGAAGGCCCCGACGAACTTCTGGACGCCGCGGACGACCTTCTGGACCCAGTTCGGGTCGACCGCGAGGAACGACTCGAATTCCGTGTGCTGGACGGACTGGCTGATCTTGTCCTCGATCTCCGGCGAGAGCATGACCACGGTGATGCCGCCCTCGCTATCCCGGTACTGCTTCGTGATGGTCCGCGACAGGGCCTGCCGCACGTAGCCCGTCA
This sequence comes from Syntrophaceae bacterium PtaB.Bin038, assembly GCA_002067855.1. Lineage (GTDB taxonomy): Bacteria > Desulfobacterota > Syntrophia > Syntrophales > UBA2192 > UBA2192. The sequence continues at coordinate 1,581 of MVQS01000227.1, read as the reverse complement.
GGATGTCGATGTTTTTCGTCATCGGCGCGTAGTCGGCCAGCGTCTCCAGCACCGTCAGCAGGTCCCGGATGGGGATCCGCTCGCGCAGCAGCCGCTGCAGCACGCGGTGGAGCGTCCCGGCGGAGACCACCTTCGGGATCAGCTCCTCGACCACCCTGGGGTGGGTCTTCGCGAGGTTGTCGATCAGGGACTGCACCTCCTCGCGCCCCAGCAGCTCGTCGGCGTGGGCCTTGATGATCTCGGTCAGGTGCGTCGTCAACACCGTGGCGGGGTCCACGACGACCACGCCGCGCGCCTGGACGCTTTCCTTCTCCCTCTCCGTGATCCACACGGCGGGCAGCCCGAAGGCGGGCTCCTTCGTCTCGATCCCCTTGATGCGGGGGGTCTTGTCCGACGTGAGCGCCAGCCAGTGGCCGGGCATCAGCTCCCCGCGGGCGATCTCGACGCCCTTCAGGATGACGGTATACTGGTTGGGCTTGAGCTGGAGGTTGTCCCGGATGTGGATGGCCGGGATGACGAAGCCCATCTCGACGGCCAGCTGCCTGCGAAGCGCCTTGATGCGCTGCAGCAGCTCGCCGCCCTGGGCCACGTCGACATAGCCGATGAGGCCGTAGCCCACCTCGATCTCCAGCAGGTCCAGCGGGAGCAGCAGGTCCACCGTCTCGATGGGCGCGGGCGGCGGCGCTTCCTCGTCGGCGGCCTCCTGCGCGGCAGGCGCGCCCCGGACCAGCCTCCAGGCCAGGAAGCCCGCTCCTGCCGCGATGAGCAGGAAGGAGAGCTTGGGCATCCCGGGGATCAGGGCGAAGATGAAGAGGATGGCGGCGGCCGTTCCGATGGCCTTCGGCTGCACGAAGAGCTGCTCCGTGATGTCCTGCCCGAGATTGGACGACGAGGTGGAGCGCGTCACGAGCATGCCGGCGGCGGTGGAGACGATCAGGGCCGGTACCTGCGTCACCAGGCCGTCGCCGATCGTCAGGAGCGTGTAGTTGCGGGCCGCGTCGGTGATGTCCATGCCCTGCTGCAGCACGCCGATGATGAGCCCGCCCACGACGTTGATGAAGATGATCACGACCCCGGCGATCGCGTCGCCGCGCACGAACTTGCTCGCGCCGTCCATGGCGCCGTAGAAGTCGGCCTCCCGCTCGATCTCGCCGCGCCGGCGCCGCGCCTCGCCCTCGGAGATCAGCCCGGCGTTGAGGTCGGCGTCGATGCTCATCTGCTTGCCCGGCATGGCGTCGAGCGTGAACCGGGCCGCCACCTCCGCGATGCGGGTGGCGCCCTTGGTGATCACGACGAAGTTGATCAGGGTGAGCACGGTGAAGACGATGAGCCCCACCACGTAGTTGCCCCCGACGACGAAGGTCCCGAAGGCCTTGATGACCTGGCCCGCCGCCCCGGTCCCCTCGTTGCCGTGCAGCAGGATGAGCCGCGAGGAGGCCACGTTGAGCGACAGGCGGAACAGCGTCACCGTGAGCAGCACGGAGGGGAAGACGGAGAAATCGAGCGGCTTGAGGACGAACATCGACATGAGCAGGATCACGATCGACGCCGTGATGCTCAGCGACAGCAGCAGGTCGATGA